>DATDUF010000094.1:0-8364 GCA_035290485.1 Candidatus Nanoarchaeia archaeon | reverse complement strand
AAGTACGATTGTAAGGGTTTAATGCCCTGGGTTTCTAATAATTCCACAGCATGATCTACTTTCATAGCTTCAGCGATAACGGAAATAGATCGCAGCACTTCAAAGTCGCGGAATCCGGAAGAGACTTTTTTCTGTAACTCTAATTGCAATCCTAACAAAGCACCTTTGGACATTTCCAGATCACTGCAATAGCCTAAGTTTTGAGCTTCAATTAGTTTAGATTTGCGACAGTCTTTAAGCAAGCGTTGAATTTTTCTCAATTCTTCTGGAAATTCTACTTCCACCCAGTTCTTGTGCGTTGTTTGCACATACGGTTTAACATCAGCATCTTTTTCAGTCCTGACTTCAACCTTTTCTATTTTCAGGTTGGTGGTAACTTCCTTGACCGTTTCTATGTCACTTCCCGGAGAAGCAGTCAGCGCGAGAATTCTGGCAGTTGGGGAAGTCTTGTCATATTGATTAGCGATCCAGACGTAAGCATATTCTCCCGTAGCGTGATGCGCTTCATCAAAAATCAACAGAGATACTTCTTTGAGATTGATGCGGCTGTTGATGATATCGTTTTCTAGGCCTTGTGGAGTGGAGATGATGATTTGCGCCTCTTTCCATAACAGTGCACGTTTCTCCGGACTGACACTGCCAGTGAAGAGAACTACTTTTTCTGGTGCAATTTCGAGATATCTGCGGAAACTTTCTACGTGCTGCTCACACAAGGGCTTAGTAGGGGCAAGCATCAAAATTTTAGAATTGGGATAATTCTGTAAGCGCTGGGCAGTGAGGAGGAAGGCTACAGCTGTTTTTCCTAGACCAGTGGGAAGAACTACTAGCGTATTATGTCTGGCGGCTGTTCCCAGAATTGTTTGCTGATAAAGGCGGGGAGTGAAATTACGGAGCATGAGTAGTTTCCTTAATCTTTACTTTAAATAAATATAGAGTCTATTGTAGACTTTTCGCGAAAGTTTTATTAAGTTCTATATGGTTAAATCGCCCACGACGGGATTCGAACCCGTAAGTCCTGGAAGACTAAAGGTTGTCTTACCTTCCCTTGAGTAGGAGTCAAGGGATTTTAAGACCTCCGCAATTCCTGATTATGCGACGTGGGCTTATTCTTCTCTGTTTAATACTTGCTTATATTTTCTACGTGGACTTGTCCAGTGCGGGAGTGGCTGGATAAAAATAGATTGATAAGGCTTTAAACTTAAAAATTTTAGAGAATAAGAAGAATTTGATGTTTGTCCAGTGGTGCGGGGAGTGGTTTGATTTTTACTACAGCATCGGCAGTTCAGAATTTGAATTTATGAGCCGAAAAATGTAGAGTTAGCAAAAAATATAAAGTCCCTACTACTACTATAAATATGAATTCCTTAAAAAATTTCTTTGTTCGATTGATAACTTATCTTGGTTGGACAAAGATAAATAATCCTCCAAAATGGATTATAAATAAATCCGATGGATATTACGGATATTTCTCAAAAAAATATGGACATCTACCTTATGATAAGATAAAACATTTTAAAGGTAAAAACTTTGTATATCGCGTTTATTACAAAACTGTCGCACAAGGACAGATAGAAGAAATTTTTTATGCTAAGAGGAGATAATTTTTCTAAAACAACAATTAAGGTTCTATCGGCTTATTCAAGAACTTCTTTTGGCATTGCTCACAGTAGGTAGTCCGTGTTTTTTTACGGTCTACTAAGAATCTTTTTTTACAGAAAGGACAATGTTTTACGAGTTTATAATCCATGTGGTCAGCCATTTTTTTATTTAATTAAGTCGAAGAAGATTAGTTGCTTCAAATAATCTTTTACTTAATGATCTAAAAGACGGTGTTCTTTATAAAATACACCACTAGAATAGTTGTTTTAGAGAAGAGAAGTGAATAGTTAGAGATTCCTTCTTATTTTACTCTGTTTGCTTGACTTCTAATTCATAGTTATATTCGATGTTGCGGAAGCGATCTTCGTCTTCAGGGCAGATCAAGGTCAAACAGTATCCGTCTTTATCACGCCGGCCGGTACGCCCAATGCGGTGGATGTAAAATTCTGGTTTAGTAGGAACATCATAATTCACCACGGCATCGACTTTTTCAATATGGATACCCCGAGCTGCGACATCGCTGCTCACTAAAATATGGATTTTTCCTTCTTTAAAGAGATTTAAGGTGTTAAAACGCTCATCCTGAGTAAGGTCACTATTCAATTCACGGGCGCGATACTTATGCTCTGATAAAAAGCGAGTGATTTCTGCAGTCTTATCCTTGCGATTGCAAAAGATCATGATGCGTTTGAATTTATGCTGTTGCAGAAACTTAAGCAGTACTTCTTTCTTTTCCGGAATAGGACATAAAATAGTCTCCTGCACAATATTTTTAGGAATTAATTCGCCTATTTTTAGCAGTTCATAATCACCTAATTCAGTTTCAATAAATTGCTTGACTTTTTCATTGATGGTAGCAGAAGAAAAGATGATCTGAGCATCCCTGCTTACGCGTTGCTTGACATAGACGCACTCATCAAAGAAGCCGTGATCAAACATTTGATCACTTTCGTCATATACTAGGTACTTAACATCTCCGACTTTGATTCGTTTAGCATTGATATGCTGAATCAGCCTTCCGGGAGTTCCGACCATAATATGATTTCTTTTGTTGATAGTGATAGAATCCCCTTCTATTTCCCGACCGCCGTAGAGCATGCCTACCTTAATTCCCAGTGGCTGGCAGACTTTAGTCATTTCTTTTCCCACCTGGATGCACAATTCTCGGGTAGGAACTAAAACCACCATCTGGATACCTAATTTTTTATTGATCTTGCTGATATAGCCGAGCAGATAGGCTAATGTTTTCCCGCTGCCAGTTCTAGAAGTGAAGACAACACTCTTGCCTTTCAGAGCTATAGGAATGATTTTTTCTTGGACTTCGGTGGCTTCTTTGAAATTTACAATAGATAAAACTTGTACGATTTCTTTCTTTAAGCCTAAGTCGGAAAATGAGGTCATAAGTCTTGAAAGAAGAGATTAATTATAAAATTGATGTAATTTATGGAAAAGCTTCGTTTTTCTTCTAGTCATTCACAACAGTAACTATTTCTAACCCATCTTATAATGTTTTATGAATTTTCCTTGATCAAGTTCTTCGAAGGCCAGATCTAATTCTTTTTGGCTGTTCATGACAATTGGTCCAGCCCAGGCAATGGGTTGATGCAAAGGATTTCCGGCAATGAATAAAAAACGAGCTTTCTTAGCAGTAATAATGATTTCACCTTTCTCTTCCAGTAAAGCAGCGTGATGGCGGGAAATAGTAGTATTACCTATTTCTACCGATCCTTCAATAACATAGATTATGATAGTTTTCTTTTTACTGTCATGATTAAAAGTTCCGGCAAGTTCTACTTCAAAATATTCTATCTCGGTGCTGAGGTTCTCTACTGGACCTTTTTTGTTTCTGATAGTGCCGGAAACTATTTTTATGAGAGTATGATTTTCTTGTACTTGTACTAATTCATCTTTACCTATGCCGCGGTATTGCGGGTCAGTCATTTTCTTTTCTTTCGGTAAATTTACCCATAATTGAAATCCTTGCGTTCCTTCCTTAGATACCTGAGGCATTTCTTGATGAATAATCCCGCTACCAGCAGTCATCCATTGAATTTCACCAGCTTTAATCACACCTTTGTTGCCGATGCTATCGGCGTGGGCAATTTCGCCTTGCAGCAAGTATGTTACTGTCTCAATGCCGCGATGCGGATGCCAGGGAAAGCCTTTTACATAATCCTCAGGATTAGGAGAACCAAAATGGTCAAACAAGAGGAAAGGATCAAATTGCGAAGATTGTTCTGGCCCGAAAATGCGGCGCAGCTTTACGCCTGCTCCTTCCATCACTATTTTCGGCGTGATTATTTTCTTTATTTTTCGCATAGAAGGTTATAGAGTTAGTTCTATATAAATCAATTCTAGTAATCTGTCTGATTTATTGCATCTACATTTACTTCTTTTAATAACCCTGATTCACCGCAGAAAAAGTATAAGTTGGTAACTTGAGGCATGAGACGCTTGATCCTTAATAATTGTTTCTTGGCCTTAGTTATTCTGTAGCTGCATTTCACTTCATAGACATCACAGCTGTTTTCACGCACCGCCAGAAGGTCAATTTCCGCTAAAACGCGTCCCTTTTTAGAATATAAACGAACATTGGTAGAGAGAGAATCGTAATCATACTTTACCTTTTCACACAAGTCATGTAAATAGATGTCGTGCTTTATCCTAGTGCCCACCTCTACAGGTATTAAAGGATAGCTGAGTATATATGGGTTGCTCTATAGATGAATATACCTGATTAAAAAGTGTGAGAAATGATAATAAGAAGCTCGACTGCTCGACTACTTAGGCAAATTCTGCTTGCCAGTCAAAGTAACCACACCATCATTATCTTGTTGAATGGTTAATTCTTCCAAGTTGTTGATGACAATATCGTTGCCCATCAAGTAGTAAGAAATGTTTTTGAGTTCGTTGATTCTTACTTTTTGTACATTCTGAATCTCTACTACTTCAAAAGGAATCTTGCCCTTAAGGTGAGGATTATTCTCGTCAAAGAAACCGATGAAAGCATGCCAGACCTCTTCATTTTTATGAGAGGGCTTTCTGCTTACCACGACACTTTTTACTTTATATTTCTTAATCTTACCTTTCATCAATTATTTGATAAAGCCCTTACTTTTAAAGCTTACTATAATTCCTTTTACATGCATATAGTAGGAGAGAGCAAAACCACACAAGAAGAAAGCAATAGTCCAAAAGCGACTTACCCAAAAACTGCCGGCAACATAGCCTACTAAAAAGCCGATGATGATCAAAACAGAAGGAAGTATGGGTTGCTTGTAACGCTGGATGTAATATAATCTAGCAGCAAGCAGACCGGAGGCAAAAACAGCAAAATAACTTAACCAGGGCTTGGTTATAATAACAGAAATCAAAAAGCCTAGCAAGGCAAAACATAAGGATAACAATTCCGGCCAATTTTGTTTTAAATTTAAGTTAGTGCCACCCATTTTTATGCACCCATAAGCATAGATATGATATCAGCTACAGCCACAATAAAGACAGCTAGGATTAAACCGATCTTAGTTTGCGTCAGGAGTAGGATTCCAAAAACAGCAACCATGATGACAGTGAGATAATAAAGGCCGCGTGATCCAAAGTAAATGTTTAGTCCATCTGTTTGCGGTAAAGGGAAGGCAGCGCATAAAGCCATAACCCAATTTAACATCAATCCTGTGCTAAAAACATAACTGTTGGGAGAAAAATATAATCCTATTGCGAACAGTAAGGCCAGATGAATATTAGCCACAATTCCATGAAAAGCAATTTTAGCACCGTCGACATACGAGTGTCCGTATCTGAATTCTCCCAAGCGATGACGGATCATCAACGACGTAACCACACCACCGACCAGAACCATAGGAACACGACCATTTGTTATCAAAGCGATGACGAAAGCAACCAGGATGCCACTCCACCAGCCTTTAAATTCTGCTAAGTAGCCATCTCTTAAAGCATAAATTTTCTGCCAGGAGAATCGAGCAAAGAAAGAAATGCCAGCAATGATGCTGGCCACAATCAGGTTTCCAAAACCGGTCCAAAACTGAAAACTAGTTTCTCCCCAGTCGCGAATAGAAAACATAAATCCAGTGATAAAGATAGCGGGGATCAAAACAGCCAATTCCTGCTTCTCAAAAGAGAAGTAATCCTTCATTCGAGCGCGTAACTCTTCACCTTTTGCCATAAGGGAGATTAAATAAAAGAGGTATATAAAATCTGCGCTTAGACAGATACTTATTTAATAATTATTTAAAATATTCACTTTCTCTGCATCAGCCAGAGCTTATATTTATTTTCGCCGCGTTCCAGCACTTCTTCAGAAACAAGTTTGCAATAGCTGGGAGTAGAAATTTCCCAGCTTTCTCGGCCAATCAAAAGCAAGGTGCCTTTAGGTTTAAGCAGATATTTAGTTTGATGATAAATTTCATTAAGCTTCTCTTCATCTTTGGTAGTAACTTGAAATAAGATCTGATCGAATTCCTGTTCATGAAAAGCGCCGCTTAATTCATCCAAAGGAATTTTTTGCAGATTGATGAAGTTACGCACTCCGGCAATCTGGGCATTTTTACGGGCCGCAGTAACATTCTGCGAGCCTTCATCTACTGCAGCGATAGAAGTTGAACTCTGAGAAATCAGAGGCAGATATTGAAGACTTTGAAAAAGGGGCAATTTCTTATACGAAAATTTGCTCGCAGCTGAATGTACCGGCATCCGGCTGGCATACAAAGCTGCTTCGATCGCAATAACTCCATCTTTGGCGAATTCTATCAGAAAACTATTTCCTCGTTTATATCCGGTTTTGCGAACAAAGTAATATCCTAAATCACCTTTAGAAGAGGCAGAGTGGGTAAAGACGCGGTAGGCGCGAGAGTGTAATTCTTCTCCTGCTAAATCTATACCGAGAAAATATTCTTTTCCATTAAAATAGACCATTAACAAAAAATCAGGTTTCTTTAAATCAATAGTTAAAGGTAATTTCTGCTTCTCCACGGCCGCAAAGACTTTGCCGGCAACTTTTCTGGCGATGTCCAGACGATTGTCCATCCCCTTGACATTTTCTACTTCTACTTTAAATGAGAGAGCCGGTGTAGTAGGTAGATATTCCTTCCAGGCTACGGAGTTAAAATCAAGATCATCGATATTTTTGCATTTGGTCAACGATACCAAAAGCCGGCGTAGAGATTGACCATGATGTAGAAGTTGCAGGGCCTGTTCGCCGGATGACTCAAATTCAATTAAGTGAGGATATTTTTTTCCAAAATCTTTTCCAGCAGCATTAATTATTTCTGGTATTTCCTGCCGACAAAGTTCTTCCATTCCCGGATTGACAAGAGCAATTAATTTCATGGTCATAGTGGAGGTTGCGGTGGTTGCGACTGTACATCGCCCTTGCTTTCTTCCTCATCCTCAACCATGATCTTGGCGGCAGCGGCTAATGAATCGCCTTCTTCCAGACGCATTACTCTGACACCTTGCGTCGCTCTGCCTATAACCGAAATATCAGAACATTTTACCCTAATACCGTTTCCTTGTTTGGAAATTAACATGATCTCTTCTTTCCCATCAACCAGCATCACTATTTTGACCGGTCCATTTTTATCAGTAATTTTAATGTTGGTTACTCCTTTTCCGCCGCGATTACAGAGGCGGTATTCTGATACGGGAGTGCGTTTCCCATATCCTTTTTCTGTAACTGTCAAAATATCCATACTTTCTTCTGCGGCTAGCATGCCAATGACTTCATCATTTTCATCCAGACGAATACCCCTCACTCCGGCCGCAGCTCGGCCCATAGACCTGACATCCTGTTCATTGAAGCGGTTAGCTGAACCTTCTTTAGTAGCTAAAATGATCTCTTGATCACCAGTGGTGTACTTTACGCCTACGAGCATATCTCCTTCCTCAATATCGATAGCCCGTATGCCGCCTTTTCTAGGGCGGGAGAATTCTTGTAATTCTGTTTTCTTGACTGTTCCATCCTTGGTAGACATGAATAAGTATCCTTCTTTAAAGTCGCGGACAGGGATAATAGCAGTTACTCTTTCATCCTTATTTTTTTCAATGAGGTTAGCAATATGCTGTCCTTTGGCTTGGCGGCTGGCTTCGGGAACATTATACACTTTCAGCCAGTAGACCTGACCTTTATCAGTAAAGAATAACATATAAGCATGAGTAGAAGTCACATATAATCTTTCCACGAAATCTTCTTCCTTCATGCCGGCCGCGATGACTCCTTTTCCGCCGCGCTTCTGGGTTTTGTAAGTATCGATGGGAAGACGTTTCACATACCCAGAATTAGTCATGGTTACAACGACGGTTTCTTCTTTGATCAATTCTTCCATGTCCACGTCAGCGTATTCACCTTGAATGATGCGGGAGCGGCGCTCATCACCATAGGTAGATTTTATTTCTTCCAATTCTTCTTTGATCAATCCGAATACTTTTTGTTCTGATCCTAGAACTTCTTGGTAAAAGGCAATCTTCACTAACAGTTCAGCATGCTCAGTGCGGATTTTTTCCTGTTCTAAAGAAGCTAATTTCTGCAAGCGTAATTCAAGAATAGCATTGGCTTGTTCTACCGTTAAGGAATAAGTCGCAGTTAAGAAATTTCGCGCATCTTCAACAGTACGACTTTTCTTAATTCCTGCTACAACTTCATCAACATTATCTAAAGCGACGAGCAATCCTTCTAAGATATGCACACGCTGCTGGGCTTGTTCCAGATCATATTGCGTGCGTTTGATGATGACATCCTTACGATGGGTG
>DATDUF010000093.1:0-4253 GCA_035290485.1 Candidatus Nanoarchaeia archaeon | reverse complement strand
GGGGTGGCAACACTAGTTTAAAATGGCAGGCTTAGAATCATTGGCGTTGTGGCTGTTGGAATTAGTAAACTGGGGAATCACTATTTTAGTAATTATGGCTATCTGGGAAATCTGGCAATTTTTTAGCTTTGGTGGAACCAGTTCCGGAATTGGCGGCGCAGGATCAAAAGCATGGGATAAACTAAAACCGTATGTTCGCGGCACTGGGGCTCATGCACGCCGAGTGCAAAAAAGAGAACTTAATGAGTATATACTTGAAGAGAGAGAACAAAAATTATTAGATAGCTTAAAGGGTCAAGCACTTAATATTCTTACTGATTTAGAAGCAGTTGCCAGTAGTAAATCTATAGAGTTTTCAGATAAAGAAAGGATGGTTACCCATATAGAAGATTTAGGAAGAGAGTTAACTGAAACGAAAAAAACTTTTCGTGATTTAAGCAAGCGAACTTCCAGAGCAACTAATGGGATGGATAAGATGTTAAACTACTTTAAGAAAAATAGCATCAAAGTTCCTGACAATGTAAAAGAATTAGAAGAAAAAGTTATGATGCTGCATCTGGAAACAGGCAAAGAGATCGCGACAGTGCAGGAAGTGTATGATAAGATTGTTGATTCTCAAGCAATGAAAGCGTTTAAAGATATACCTGATAATGGCTCTTATGTAATTGAAACTGGTTCAGCACCTTTCAACTTAAAACATTTGTATGATTTAATTGCTGGATTTAGAAAACAGGAATTCTTGCTTGAAGATGCTTACAAAAAACAATCTCAAGCGAAACAATGGTTTCAGGGTATCATTCAGGAAACAAGATCTTTATACGAATAAATTATTTTCAATTCCCACAAACCTTATATATTTCTAAGCTCTTCTTTCGTCTATGAAAAAGATGTGGTGGTTGGCAGCTCTATTAGCGCTTCCTTTAGCTTCTGCCGGTCCGTTAGAATTCATGGGCGGAGTTTGGAGTAAAATTCTCTCTGTCGGCGATTTATCTTTTCTTGGCGTTTCCGGCATGGTTCCATTTACTAGAATCTTGCTGGCTATTTTATGTTTCACTTTATTTTTTGCGGTGTTATTAGTTTTACCGACTTCCAAAGATGGGAAGCCGCGCTTCATTCGTCAGCATGCTATCGTCATTTCTGCAGTTCTAGCGATCATGTCGGCAATCTTTCTTCCTGCGCAAGCTATACTTGCTGTAGGAGTAGGTTGGGCCACGGCAGTAGCGTTGATACTGATTGGGGCACCTATTGTTGGATTAGGAATCGTATTATGGAATACTCCTGGCAAAGATGAAAGCGGTAAAAGCAAGGAAACCAAAGGCACAGTCTTACTGAAGTTGTTAATTTCCTTGTTATTATTCTGGATTTTAAGCGCGATGAGCAATGAAGCCAAAGTGGTAGGCGCTTCTCCTGGCTCGGCTACAGTAGTGGGAACTATAGCTAATTTCATTGCTTGGGCGTTGTATATTGTCAGCATCATGATCATCTGGTACATCATTAAATTCTTCTTTACTTCTTCCGAAGATAAAGAGAAGCAATGGCAGGAAGGCGGTAAATCATTAGGTAAATGGATCGGCGACCGGGCTAAGACTCAGAAAGTAGAGGAAGAAATGGCTCGCCGCGCACAGGAAGTCCGCGAGCCGCTTTCGTATTTAGTAGAGGCAATTGATGATACTAAAAAAATGGTGAATACTCTGGCGGTGGCAAATCCAGCCGATCGACCGGCAGCTGCCCACAAAGCCCAGAAGCATTTACATGCTCTTAGAAGAAATTTGAGAAAAGCAGTGCGCAGTTTGCGACGTCTGCGACGTAAAGAGCGCGGTCAAGACCGAATTAAATTTTATGAAATCTTTGATAATCTACATACCAATGCTGGCGTAGCTTCCGTGCTAGCTAAAAATATTAATCTTCCTAAGTCTCATGCTAATGATGCAGAATGGCGAGAAGCCTACAAAGTCATAAACAATACTGCAGGAGATATTGTTGGTGTTTGCGGTAAGATGGTCAATGTCTTGAATATGTTTATTGAGCAAAGTTTAGAAGTGGCCCAGCAAGCAGCAGCTTTCAGGTTGCAACAGCAAGCACAAGAGCAGCAAGCACAACAGTCGAGACAACAACAAGCTGGAGAAGAAGTTGAAGAACAAGCTCAGGAACAAACGCAGCAACCCCTATCTCGGGGAAAAGTATTGAAATCCAGACCAACTGGTGTAGTAAGAAGAAAATAATTATGCTTGAACTTCTTCATAATAGAATTCATGGATAACCACTTGTTCTATTTGTTTTTTAGCATCATATTCAGTCACAAAGAAATACTTTGTTCCCGGATTTAATTCCCATGGTTCCTTGTCATCTAAATAATACACTGGAACTTCTACGCCGTCAACAGTTGTTTTTTCCGTAGAGGCTTGTTTTAAGAAATCTTCAATGGTCTTGTAGCCGATCTGTCCTTCATGAAAATGTCCGCCGTAGACAGCTTTGGCATTAGCGGCATATTCTAAAGTAAGATCGCTAAGAGGACCTTTGATTTTGTCATTGGCTGTTTTACAATGAGGTAACTTATGGGTTAAGTAGATGTCTATTGGATCTTTTTTGTCACCTAAACGGTGGAGTTCTGATTGGGTATATTCTAAGACTTGTTTTCTGGTTTCAATCATTTGTTCTAGGATAGTTTGCATCTCTTTACGTTGTTCTTGGTCTTGATTTTCATCTAATTTTTTTTGAATTTCTTTTACTTTTGAACTTAACTCGTTAAGGGAAAATCCAGAATGGTACGGAATGAAACGTTCTGCTGCTGAAGTCTTTGAGAATTGGCCGTAGAAGGTAGGGAATTCCCAGGTATTAAGATCTCCTTTGACGATGAATTCCAAATTATTTTTTCCTTTAATTGAGGCTTTGTTAGTTTTTTCTAGGAATGTAACATGATCTTTAAGAATTTCATATCCTGAATTTACATCGTGATTACCTAGAATTGCAAGAATATGGATATCGATATTTTTTAAGGCTTGAGCATGTTTGGTGTACGCTTCATGAAAAAATCTTGTAACAATTGAATTTGTTTCTGAGGAGAGTGCTTCACTTTTTGCTTCAAAATCCCGGATTTTTTTCTTATCAACTTCATTGATGCTATTTAAGTCGATTTTACCATCTTTGACATACTTTTTCAGACTTGCTTGAAGACTCTCATACTCAGCTTTTAATGGTCCTTTTTCCGTGAAAGATTTGAGCTCAGAAAAAATTTTATGCGCCGTTCCTTCAACTTCTGGTTGCCCTTCAATAAAGTCTCCAGTGATAAAAACAGCATCTACAGCCTGATCAGAATCTTTCTTGCTGGCAATAAGTTTAGCCAGAAGTTCGTATTTCTCGAACTCGTCGTGTACATCTGTAAAATGTAAGGTTCGTAGTTCTACCATGATGAGAAATTTTCTGAGATGGCTCTTTATAATACTTTTGCTCAAATTGTCACTAAAAAGGAGCAACTATTTTCGAGGCACAAACGATCCGCTTTGATCTGCTTTTCCGTCTTGACTCAATCTATAACCAGTGGTATTTTTGACAAAGTAACTTAAGGTGGCATTGATCTTTCCGCAGTCTTGGTCTCGGATTTGGTGAGGCAGATAGCCGCGTTCTAACAAGCCGTAAATTCCACCGATGCTATCCACGAAATCATCTTGCTCTTCTTTTTTTGACTCTCTAAAACCAGGTTTATTGAAACCAATCCCATACTTCTGGCTGAGTAGATCGTCTAACCTGGACAAGTATCCTAATTCCCGCAAGGCACTGGTTTCCTGCTCGGCGCGGGCATACATTTTGATAATAGGATTGTCAGAATCAAGGTAGACTATGCTGATTTTTTTCTTTTGAAATATTCCTAAGAATACTGGTTCTACTTTAACTATAGTCACCCCAAAAGCAGTGGTGAGCTTTTCTTTCTGGCGGCTTCTCAGGTATAATTCATTCAGAGTAAGGGGTTTTCCCGTGGAGCGCAGCTGTTCATCGGCAAACTTCCCCAAGGGAATTTTTATTGCGCCCAGGTCATGATATTCTTGAAACATCCCTAAGGGAACGGTCAAGCCTAATATTTCTAGATGAGCATTTTTTTTTGAGAGCATGAAAGAGAAAACTAATAGCTTCTTTATAAAAGTTCTTAAAATAGTTACTTAGAAGTGAAGAATTAATTAACTTTTACTTTCTGACCTAAGGATTGACCGGGTAATCCTTTATCAGCGAATTGCGCTTTGACACTGCCGGTTCTTCCA
>DATDUF010000092.1:0-16911 GCA_035290485.1 Candidatus Nanoarchaeia archaeon | reverse complement strand
AATGGCTTGCGGATGAAGTTGATTGCCGCTGAGTTTTTGAAAAGATCGAAGAAAGCAGGTATGGATGATCTAGTTCGACAGAAGGAAAAAGATAAGCGCTGGATGATGTTGTGGTAGAAAAGAGATATAAGATTATAAGTTCTAACTTGAAAAAATCCTATATTTCTCTTTCCCTTCGATTTCAGCAATAATTCTTTTGACAATTAATTGTTTAGGATCAGGAAGTAGTTTAACTCGTTCTTTGATATCTTCAAAGTTTTCAAAGGGCTTTTCTTTCCTGGCGTTGAGTACTTCCCACATGTGTTTCTTTCCCACACCTGGCAGTAATTCTAGCTGGTGCATTCTCATGCTTAAGGGCTGAGCCTTGTTGAAGAATTCGACAAAGCGGGCTTCTTGCGCGCTAACGATTTCTTCCACTGCCTCGGAAAGGGTATTGGCAGCAGTAGCAGTCAGTTTTTCTGCCGGGATCTTACCTTTAATGTGATGGATTTCATCGCGTTTTCCTTCGCCAATGTAGACTTTATGCATCGGCTGCAGGCTTATGCCTTTCTTAGGAATCAATTCTAGAAGAGTTAAGTGATCTAAACCCAGCGCTTGCACTATCGGTGTCTTGACTGAGGCTTGCTCGAAAGGATAACCATGTTCTAGGTGATCCAAGACGATTGCATTCTCCTCTCGTACAGTTTTGGGTTCCGGGTTTGAGTTCATTTTTTTCCTTGTTTTGCACTTTAGTAGCTAGTAATACGTTGACTTTAATAAAAATTGCGTTTATTTAGGCGCTAATTCGGTAACAACAGCCACAATGCTTTCCTGATCCTTTTTAGACAAACTTAAAGGATAGGACTGCAGAATTACTTTTAATTCATCCAGAGTCTGGGGAAGAAAGTCGATAATTTTACAGAAATGCTCTTCTTTCAGACGGGTTAAATTCAAACCAGTCAGTTTAGTGTACAATTCTTCCTTTTTAGCAGGCGACAAGGTAACAAATAATTCCTGTTGTTCCTTGGCTTTATTTGATAAGAAATTCAAGCTTTCATCACGCTTCTCTACGGTGTGTAAAATACTTTTAACCTCGGTAAGTGTAAGCGGTGTTTCTGATACGAATTGGGGTGAAGGCATGGTTTATTTCCTCGGCTTATTCTTGTTTTTTAAGATGAATTGGATGTACAAAGAGCTTCTTTTCTTTATCTTGATCATGGATCTTGACTTCGTAGCAGAAGCCTCGTTTCCCGGTTATTTCTCCAGTCATGCCGTGAAAGCGGGGGAAAAATTGCCCAGTCTGGACGCTGGAATTGATCTTAAGATTGACGCGGTCGCCTTCCTTAAACTCCTGAAAGTATTGACTTAGAGAGAGCTTTCCTCTTTGACGATAATGTAGTGTGAATTTATGCCGTGTTTTTCGCTGCTTTGTCCCTATTCTCGTTACCATGGCTAGTTGAGGAGAGGGGTGATTTATAAAGGTTTTGGTAGTTTCGGAGCAGGATTTTTGTAATAACTACTGAGTGATTACTGAGGAAAAGTTTATATAGCCTCTTCGAGGCTAGAAAAATATGGCATCGACTACATTCAAGGCTGGATTAACCGGACTAGTTGCAGCTATGGGTTTGCTGGGCTGTGAGCAGGAAGAAAGCAGAAGGCTGGAATCCATGGATATTCCCACCGTTGGTGTAGTAAAAGCTCCGCTAGATCCCAGAGATCTTGAAAAACCAGATCTACATAAAAAACGGTGTCCAAACCCGCCGCATTGGAAATCAAATGCCGAAATCGGAAAAGTAGTCAAAGAGACGGTAGAAAAATACTTTCAGCAAGATGTTAAGGATATGTATCAAAAGTTAGGAGTTCCTGCTCGAGCTGCGCCGCCAATAAGATACAAAATAGGAAAAAAACCGGATCCAAAATGGTATCATAAAGATGTTAAATACAATATTGAAACTGATGACATAACTGTTATTTTAACCTACGAGAATTCTTTTACTAAACATGCAGATGACTTCAACAGATTTTGTATTAATACTAAAAGACTTATCAAATACAATAGAAGAGACCTTCGCCAAGAAGCAGCCTTTGATTATTTTTTTGACCTCACTAAACAGTTGGGAGTTAGAAGTTGGACCATAAATAGTCTTAAGTTGGAGAATTATAAAGCCGATGATTTTTTGGATAAGATGGTTTTGTATAATTTAATTCCCGATGGAGTAGTAGGCTATATGATGGTTTATGGAGACAAAACAGGAGAGGAACAGGAACGTCTGCAAGACTTTTTAAGAAATAATCATTTTAGTGAAGAAGAAGCCTTAAAGAATGTTTCACCAATTACCTTTGAACTAGCTGCCTGGTATTTAATCACGCCAATCTTACACAAAAATTTTCAGCAAGGAGTGAAAGAGCTTATCAAAAATCCCTTAACTGAAAAAGATTTGGAAGACTTAACTCCATACAGAAAAAAGATCATGGATAAAATAGAAAGAGAGTAAAAATGCTAGACCAATTAATAACAGAATACATCGTATGGAGAAACCTGCGGAAGATCGCCCCAGAAGGCAGTCTTTCCTCTCTGTTTCCCAACGATAAACCCAGCTTAATGACTCTGAGAACAGAAGAAGGTATTGGGCTAGGTTATTATATCCGCTTCCTATGTACAAATCAAGGCATAATTTTATATAATCATTCCCATAAAAAATTTTCAGAAGGATTAGATCGTTATCATGAGGGGATTTTTGTGGTGGCTCTTGATCCGAATCTGGCTAAGAGAGCAAAAAATGGAAGAGTTAACGAGAGTACCAGAGAAGAAAGAATTACCAACGTTGTCTATAATTCTCCTGAAGTTCCTGAAAAAGCAAAGAGAAGAATTGAAAATACGGCAGCTGCTTTTAATGAATATTTTGGATTCTCGTATAATTATTTATTTATAGAAGGTTTCACTTACGATGAAGATTTTCATGCTCAATAATCTCTATGACCCTGGCACTGCAAGAAATAACTGAACTAATCAAAGCCAATAAAATTGAAGATCAAAAGAGTTTGAACGAGATCAAGCAAGAGATGGCCAAGAAGCATAAGCTTTCTAAAACGCCAACGAATATCGAAATTCTAGTTTCCTTACCGAAAGAAAAAATGGCGGAGTTCAAGAAAGTACTTCTTTCCAAGCCAACCAGAACTATTTCTGGTGTCTCTCCAGTAGCGATCATGACCGCGCCCAGCAAATGCCCGCATGGCAAATGCACTTTCTGTCCGGGCGGTTTAAACTCTCCCTGGGGCGATGTGCCGCAATCATACACCGGACATGAGCCAGCGACTATGCGCGGGATCAGAAACAATTATGACGCATACCTACAAGTGTTCAACCGCTTACAGCAATATGTCTTGATGGGTCATACTTTTGACAAGATTGAAATTATTATTATGGGCGGGACTTTTACCGCGACCGAGAAAGAATATCAGGAAGAATTTGTCTATGGCTTGTTTAAGGCCATGAACGATTTTTCTGATTTATTCTTTGATGCGCAAGGAGAATTTGATTTTCTGAAGTTTAAGGATTACTTTGAATTACCAGGAGATATGTATGACCAAGAACGGGAACAGAAGATCAAACAAAAATTGCTGGAATTAAAACAGAAAACCAAAACAACGCTGGAAGAAGAACAATTGCGCAATGAAAACAGCCATATCCGCTGTGTGGCGCTGTGCATCGAAACTAAACCGGACTGGGGTTTCTTAGAACATGGCAATGAGATGCTGCGGCAAGGCTGCACCAGAGTAGAGTTAGGCATTCAATCTGTGTATGACGATGTCTTGAAGTTTGTACACCGTGGACATACTGCTGCAGATTCTATTAAATCTATCCAAGTTCTGCGCGATTTGGGATTCAAAATTAATTTCCACTACATGCCCGGATTGCCGTTAACTAATTATGACCGGGACATGGCCGGAATGCGGCAATTATTTACTGATCCAGACTACAAGCCGGACATGATTAAACTCTATCCTTGCATGGTCGGCCCGGGAACAGCATTATATTATCAATATAAGAAAGGAGAATTCACGCCCATTAGCACCGAAGAAGCAGCTAAGCGCGTGGCCGAGTTTTACACCTTCGTTCCCGAATACTGCCGCATTCAGCGGGTGCAGCGGGATGTTCCCACTAAATATTGGGAAGCAGGAGTAGACCGCACTAACCTGCGCCAATTTACCGATAATAAATATGAAAATAAATCCCGAGACATACGAGCTCGCGAGCCCAAAGGGAAAGAAATCAATTGGAACAAAGTGGAAATTAAAGTTATGGAATATGATGCTTCGCAGGGAAAAGAATTTTTTATTTCTGCTGAAGATAGCGAGAATGACCTCTTGCTAGGATTTTGCCGCTTGCGATTTCCTTTTGAATTTTTACGTTCAGAAATAACGCCAGGAAGTGCACTGCTGCGAGAGCTGCATGTCTATGGAACAGCCACGGCAATCGGTGATGAAGGTTTAGTACAGCACAAAGGCTGGGGCAAGAAACTGATGCAGAAAGCAGAAGAGATTGCACTTGCTCATGGTAAAAATAAAATGGTGGTCATCTCTGGCGTAGGAGTACGGAAATATTACGAAGAGAAGTTAGGGTATAAAAAAGAAGGACCGTATGTAGTTAAGGATCTTGATCAGAATCAATAGGCACTATTCTAGGCACTAAGGTATAATCACATTGCGTAGCTTTAGGAGTAATATAAAAGCGACCGCTTCGCTTGCTGACCAGCCCTTTATATTCAAGAGTGTACGCTCGTTCCAAAAAAGAATGCCCCTGAATTTCTAATCCCTTTTTATGGATGTGATATAATTTCCGAAGCAACCCGGCATCTTCGTTAGAAACCATCTGTTCGGTAGTAATTTTGGTGTTGGGGTCAGTATGAGCAACCCGACAATGTTGATATCCTCCAGTATAGAGAGGAAGATCGGATAATGGTACATTTTCAAATTTAGGAGCTGGGTAGTACATATTTATATTTTATTGACGGTAATTTATATATTTTTGCAAAATTCGCGGATAAAATATAAGTAAGAAATGTTTAAAAATAATGAGCGGATTAGCTTGATTCATGACTCTCAACCTGATTGGCATTGGACTAAGTACTGAGAAAGACATCACTGTCAAAGGACTGGAAATAGTCAAGAAGTGTGACAAGGTTTATCTGGAAAATTATACTTCTCTATTGCAATGTTTCTTTTCAGATCTGGAAAAATTTTATGGAAAGAAAATTATTCTAGCTGATCGCGCTACGGCTGAGCAAAAAGACGAGGAAATTGTCAAGGAAGCGAAGAACAAGGAAATTGCTTTCCTGATTGTGGGCGATCCTTTTTCTGCTACGACGCATATCGAGTTATTTAAGCTGGCGAAAGAGAAAAAAGTGCCGGTGCAAGTAATACACAATGCTTCCGTGCTTACTGCTGTAGGAATCACTGGATTACAGCTTTATAAATTCGGGAAAGTTACTTCTATTCCCTTTTTAGAAGATCATCCTAATCTCGAAACTCCGTATAATGTGCTCAAGGAAAATCAGCAGCAGGGACTGCATACCTTATTTTTGTTGGACTTGAAACCTGACCAGCAAAAGTTTATGACTGTCAATCAAGCGCTGGAAATTTTGGAAAAGATTGAAGCAAAGAAAAAAGAGAAGCTGCTCAGCAAAGATACTTTAGTTATTGGTTGTGCTCGACTAGGAAGCGAGGATGCCGTAATCAAATCAGGCTCTTGCGAGAAAGTTAGAAAGCAATCTTTTGGTAAAGCCCCGCATTGTTTAATTATCCCTGGCAAGATGCACTTTAGCGAAGAAGAAGTTTTGAAATTTTATGGATTATAATTTTTTGTATCAGTAATTTGCTTCTCTGCTCAGGCCGTGAACTGATTCAAAGAAAGCAAAATCAGCGGGATGAAATAAAATCCAATTTCTTAATTTCTGTTTTGTTTCATAGTCTACATTTACCGGCGAGACAATAAACTCGTATTTTGATTCCTGGAGATCTTCTTTTGCTTCTTCATCGATGGGAAGTTCCGCGTCATAGGTATCATTCTTTGGAGAAGTAATTTGGTATTGCTCTTCTTCTTTTAAAAATGGTTTGAAGCTGTAGATGACAGGGTCATGCTCTGCTTTACCATAAGCAAATTCAGGCAAGGCAGTAGTAAGAGGAAGATATCGTAGTGAGGGCAGTTCTTCTCCTCCTATTTCTGTGATTTCATCAGCTTGCTCCACTTTTACTTCTAGAGTTGAATTTTCCAGAGACTTTTCCTTCCCGGTATGTTCTTCCGAGGGGAGATATTTCAGCACAGAATCTAGATGAGTATAATTGGTTTTCTGCCCCCTAATAAAGCCGATCTGCACTTTTTATTTTTAGGGATTAGTATATTTAAATCTTGCTTATCGTAGGGAGGTAGTGAAAAATTTACCACAAATAGTTAAAAAATAAAACAAGAAATATCTTAAGATAAAGCACCCTCATATCCTTCTTCCTGAGCTGCTAATTGCACATATTTCTTTTCATCCCTTATGACATCGTCAAAGTGTAATACACTGCGCTGGACCGGAACATCCACTAGTCTCCAGCTCACACTTTGATCTGTTTCTACACTGATGTGCACATATCTCTTTGATTTCGCAGTAAGTAATCTGCTCTCGGTATCGAGGAAGTATTCATCTCTCCAAGTATCCGGATGGATGATAGTTATTTTTCCATTCTGTTCAGTATAGCGTTTATGTACATGGCCGAAGACATAGATCTTGTTGCGATGTAATTTTGCACGTCGTTTCTTTTTGAAGACAGTTACTATTTCATCAATGTCCCAGTGCACATGTTTCCAGCGGCGGTAAAATTCGCGCACGAGTTCTTTAGGGAAAGTATACGTTGGATCAGAATAGTAACGGATAGGGTAGTAAATGAGACTCTTCAACAGATATTTCAGTCCATGCTGGGCGATAACTTTTTCAACCGTCTTATGGTTGGAGAACATCGCTGGCCGAGGAGTGATCCGTTCCAGCATGGGATATTGTTCTTTCAGGATCATGAATTTGCTGATTAGACCAAGAGAAACCCAGGGAATGTTCAAGATCTTCTGGCCTTTGTGAGTAAGGAAGAGATGTTCTTCATTTACTTTGTTCAAGAAATCATATTGATGACCGTGTTCAGCATGGATGCCTTGCTCATTGTAGTAAAAGGAAAAGAATACATTTTCTGAACTGTTGAGAAGCTTTCTGATACATTCCTGTACTTCCGGATGTACTACATCGGCATCGTGATTGCCTATCACGAAAACTATTCTATTCTTTTTTTCTGCCACAAATCTCTTCAGCGCTTCGAATACAGGAGTATGAGCATTATAGATCAAGCGTAATTTCGCCAGGGAAATCTCAGCAGTGATATGTCGCGGATAGGAAGCAACCTGGTTTTCTATATAGGGGCATTTCAGAAAATCGAAAGTGTCTCCATTAAGGACTAAATCTACAGGTACATTCTTGTTGCATAAAGAGTAGATCAATCTGGAAAGAGTCTGGTCACTGATAAAATCGTCGGTGAGTGTTCCTCCGCCCATTTCAATGTCTCCAATAATGATTACTTCCTTGTTCATTTTTGATTGCTATCCTTCATTTCAATTTCTATCTCAAATGCTGGAGATATTCTTTTCCTAATTCTGCTGCAGACTGATATCTTTTCTCTGGATCCTTCTCCATTGCCTTTTCAAAGATCTTTTGTAAATCTTTAGTCACGGCCAGATTAATCCTGGTTGCATCTGGTATTGAAGCATTTAAATGCTGTTGCATAATGTTAGTTTGATCGCCATTAAATGGGTATGATCCGGTAAATAGCTGGTAAAGGACTACGCCTAATGAATAAATATCGCTGCGTGGATCTGGACTAGCACCTAGGATTACTTCGGGAGCAGTATAATAAGGAGTTCCCACTATTTGTCCCGGGACATGATAATGAGCAAAATCATTATGCCAGCCCAGCTCATAATCAAATAATTTAAGGGTGGTTCCAGCTGAAAGTAATTTTTCAGGAGCAATGATGGTGGAATCTGGAATAGTAATATCAAGAGCCATATTCTTGCTTTTTATGTCTCGATGTACAATCTTGCATCCATGCAGGTACTGTAGCGCTTTACAAGCTCCGGATACAAAGGATTGAGCCTGATAAGGATCCAAAAATATCTTTGCTTTCTGTAATTTTCTTTCCAGTTGCCGTAAATCCCCGCCTTTCATGTAAGCAGTAATAGCTACGGATTGGTCATCTAGAAATTCATCTGCTAAAAGGATATGCTTATAATCACCCTGGCTCTTCAAAATATTCTGGATATTTTTTTCCCGCTCAAATAGTTCTGCTTCAAAGAATTTTTTAATCACAACTTCTTTTGCAGTTTCTAATCCTTGAGCATAAAAAACGATTCCACGATCATTATCCTCAATAGTACCTAAAATGTCATAAAATTCATTTTCACCTTCGATAAGACGATCAATGTTAGATTTACGTAAGTTTTCTTCTAATGGGACTACCAGCATTTTGGTCGGCATGCTATGGGAGTTAACTCTAGTTATAGAATCTTCTCCTATTCTGGTGATAGGCGTAGCTTCCGCTGGTGGGATTGGTGAACTAGGTCCTTTAGGCGGAGTTGGTTTCTTCATTTTCTTCCTATTGCTTTTAGATATGCTTTTTTAAAGTCTCCTGCAGTGATGTCAATGATATCTTTTTCAATTCTTGGTGCTTGAATACCATTTTTGATCAGTTCCAAATCTTGTTTTAATTCTGCAGCAGTTTGGTATCGTTCATCAGGATTTTTTTCTAAAGCTCTCATGATAACATAATTTAATGCCGGAGCTATGCCCATGATAGGATGAACTTTTTTGTGAAGTTGATTTTTTATTGTTTCATTAGATGTGGGTGCTCGGAAAGGAGAAACGCCACTCAGCATTTCATACAATAAAACTCCCAAGGAATAGATATCTTGTCGAGGATCTGTTTTTCCCCCGCGAAAAACTTCGGGAGCCATGGTTACAGGTGATCCATAAGCGCAACCTTCTATATCATAATTGGAAATGCAATCATGCCAGGTTACATCAAAGTCATATAGTTTAGGTGTAGCACCATCAAGAAGCACATTGCCAGCTTTGAGATCACGATAGACAATTCCTAAAGAATGTAAATAATCTAAAGCCTCACAGAGGGATAAAGCTACCTCAATAGTTTCATCTTCAGGTAAGTAAATTTTTCTCCAAAGCAGATCTCCTAAAGTACCAGTCTTAATCAGCGGCGAAACTACTATTTTTTGATCTTTCATAATTTCGTATGAAGATAGAATATTTTTATGCCCGCCGGCCTTTTGAATCAATATTTGGATAGTAGCCTCCCGTTCTAATCCTTTAGGAAACATATTTCCTTGTTTTAGAACTACTTCCAAACCTTGATTACAGCTGACTGCTGCATAAATGCTAGATTTATGCCGCTCGGAGATAGCTTTCTCTACTTGGTATGAATCCTTTTGTCCATGGACAATTTGTCCAGCCATCAATCCATTTCTATAACTCATCTTCTTCCCCCAGATATTTTTCTATGGCGCATTCTACTAGATGCGATTTATTGCGATAGCTGTTGCTGTTTCTAAGCCGTTCCCGCATCTTAGCCATCGTTTCTTCTTTCAGTGAAAAGCTGACAGTTTGTCTCATAGTTTCTATTAAAACCTATTAGTTGTTTATAAAACTTACTCTTTTAATTACTTAACAGTAGTTACTAAAGAAAGTATTATAAAGGCTCTTCTTATAGAGGAGAATATGGCACTAAATGTGAAGATAGTAGAAAGAAGTCCTTCGGAGACAGGAGATATAATTGTCAGCCCCTTTAATGATTATAAGACCGGCTCAACGAGATTGCATACTAATGGGATCGGACCCTGCCTAGCCATTGCCCTTTATGACCCAATAAGAAAGATCGGCAGCTTAGCTCATATTAGTGGAGTAATTGAGGTAGGGAAAGAAGCAGTATACCCGCATTATATTGTGCGTTCTTTAGTCGCTGAAATTGGAGTATATCAAACTTTAGAAGCAGTCTTAGCCGGAGAAAGCCTGAGACCAATCAAAATTTCTGATACTGTTAAAAGAGATTTGAATTTTTTGAATATCCCTATTGTTGTAGAAGATCTAGGAGATAACGGTACTCATCTAGGAAGAGCAGTCACTTTGGATTGCCAAACCGGAGAAGTTACTATCTACAGATTACCGCCATTGCAATTTTAGTAACTTCTGCCAAAATAAAACCAGCTCTTAACCTGTTCGCTGCAAGCAAAACATTTCTGCTCTTTCAACTTAGGTTGTTCAAACGGAGAATTTAACGACTTAGCGCCAGTTCTTTCTTTTAATTTCTCTTCACACTTCACGGTACTGCACCAAGGCGCAAAAATAATTTTGCCCGCGTCAATAGCCTCTTCTGCCGCTTTTAGATCTTCAACTTTCACGATACTTTGTTGCAGAAACTTTTCTGCTTTAGTATACAAGTCTTGCTGCATCTGCTCTAGAATTAATTTTATTTCGGTATCCAGAGCCGCAAAAGGCAAAGCTTGTTTTTCTCCGGTATCTCTTCTGGCAACCATGGCTTTTTTATTTTCTAAATCTTTAGGACCCAATTCAATACGCACAGGAACGCCTTTCATTTCCCATTCATTAAATTTCCAGCCTGGCGAATAGCCATCGCGATTATCGAGATGCACGGAGATGCCACTTTTTTCTAAAAGCAATTTTATTTTCTCTGCTTCTTTCATCACTTTTAATCTGGAGTCATCAAATAAAATAGGTACGATCACAACTTGAGTAAGAGCTAATTTCGGCGGTAAGACCAGGCCTTTGTCATCCGAATGAACCATGATCAAAATACCTAACAATCTAGTTGTGATACCCCAGGAATTTTGCCAGACATGTTTGGTTTGTTGCTTGTCATCCTGAAAGGTAATATTAAATGCTTTGGCAAAATTCTGTCCTAAATGATGTGAAGTACAACCTTGCACTGCTTTGCCATTCGGCAAGAATGCTTCTAAGGATAACGTAAATTCCGCGCCGGCAAAGGTTTCATTTTTTGATTTCATTCCTTTCAGAATCGGCACTGCAGCTAATTCCGTAAATACTTTTTCATAAAAATTTAAAATTTTATAAGTTTCTTTGACGGCTTCTTCTTTAGTTGCAAAAGCAGTATGTCCTTCTTGCCAGAGAAATTCTCGGCTTCTCAGGAAAGGAACAGGATGTTTGAATTCCCAGCGTACGACATTACACCACTGGTTTAAACGCATCGGTAAATCCTGATGCGACCTGATCCATTTGGCATAGGAATCATTGATGATCGTTTCAGAAGTCGGACGAACTGCTAAGCGTTCCTGCAGCTTGGAATTTCCTCCTGACTCTACCCAGGCTACTTCAGCTGCAAAACCTTCAATATGTTTTTCTTCTTTGACTAACAAACTTTCAGGAATGAACAAGGGAAAGTAAGCATTCTTAACTCCATCGGCTTTGATCAACCCATCAAAAAATTGCTGTACTTTCTCCCAGATATGATATGAATTAGGCCGCAGAATATAACAGCCGGAAACAGCAGAGTAATCAATCAGCTCTGCTTTCTGCAGTAATTGAGTATACCATTCGGAAAAGTCCTGACTCTTTTTGGCAGTTATTCCTAAGGTATTTTTCTTGGAAGACATAGCTTAGAAAAGAGGGTTTGGTTATTTAAACGTTTTGGGTTAGGGTTAGATGGTTAGAGAGAGCCGCTGCCTACAAAATGAAACAGTTTGGCAGATACACATTTTCTACCAACAGAATAATTAAAAAAGGGCATAGCAAACTAGCATAGCATTTACAAAATGAAAAAGGAGGAAAGAAAATGACTGACCAAAAAAAGATTCACATCCTAGCCGCAGAGTACATGACTGATTTAACCAGCAAAGTACACCAAAGGTTAGAAGATAATGGTTTTTTGTATGCGGCACTTGAGTATGTCAATTTTGCCAGCAAGGAAGTTAAGCCGCGTATTCCAGTTACCGTGCGCATGGAGCATACCTATTTGTTTCAGTCCTTATATCATCCTACACCCAATGATGCCATGATCAAATTATTACTTACTAATGATGCTCTATCCCGGAGTTCTGCTGAAAAAATTACCTTAGTGCTGCCGTATATGTCCTACTTGCGGCAAGATCGAAAAGATGAATCGCGAGTGCCCATCTCGGCCAGAGTGATGGCTGACATAATTCAAACCAATCCCAAAGTAGAAAAAGTCATTACCCTAGACATGCATAGCGACCAAGAGCAAGGATTTTACAGAATTTCTCTTGATAATTTACCTGGAGCCTGGGTGCTGGCTGATTACTTTGAAAAAAAGTACGGCCCTGATCTCAGTGATTTAGTAGTAGTCAGTCCCGACTATGGGGGAACAAAAAGAGCAAGAGATTTTGCACGATATCTGGACGGCCGCGATGAAATTGGTGTAATGGAAAAACGACGCAGCGGGGACAGAGCTCAAAAAGTAGAAACCTTAGGATACCAGGGCCCTTCCGTGGTAGGAAAGAATGTGGTATTGTATGATGACATGATTGATACCGGCGGCTCAATCATTAGTGCAACGAAAGCCTTGCAGAGTTTTGGGGCAAAAAAAGTGTATGCAGTAGCTTCACATGGACTCTTTAGTCCGCCAAATGCTGACCTTACGGCAGAAGAACGATTGCGAAAAGCAGGAATGCAAGTAGTAGTAACCAATAGTATTCCTCGCTCGGAAGAATATCAGAGAGAGCATGGCGATTGGTTAACCATGCTGCCTTTAGACGAAATGTTGGCCAAAGCAGTATTGGAAACTTCAAAACCGGGCGGAAGTGTCAGCTCCTTATTTGCAGGCAGAAAATAAATTAAAAAGGACTAGATAGAATACTTAGTAGACTAATGTAGATAGGGTTGATTCTCAAAAGGATTAGGGAATCGTTTCATCTCTTTTTTTTGCGCATACAATTTTTCTAGAAGTTCCATCTGTTTAGGTTTAAATGGCTCGTATTTTGCTCCCTCTGCTTGAGTAGGGCTTTGAGATAATAAGACTTTTTTTCCCGATCTTACTGAATCACATAGTTCTTCACAAGCAACTACTAAGGAAGTATAAGAACAAGCACCACGATCTTGCAGAGGCAAGGTAACAAATGCTTCTAATCCATCCTCAAAAATTTCCCTGCCTATAAAAACATCATAGCCGGCTATCATAAGTATTTATCATGCTTTGGACTTATAAAATGTATCTAGGACTTAACAATTAATGCCACCATTATGATGAGAAAAAATAAGAAAGAAAAAAATCCTGCCCTGTGGAGTCTTCACGTAGGGGCGGTGATAAGAACATAGGCACAGGGCAAGATTTCTCTTTGATCGCGAGTATGGGATCTAAAAAGAAAACAAAAAAGAAAGAAAAAAGAGGGTGGACACCCCCCTTCTTCTACTTTACTGTGCTTATACTAGCTCAATGCCAAGTTCTCTGCTTAAGCTCTTAGCGCGCTGTTGTGAATGCTTGTTGTCAAGCTTTCCCAAGATCCATGGTGAGTTAACCCCAGTGATAATGGTCATCACAGTCAGTTTGCCTTTCATTTCATCAGCAACTCTTGCTCCCCAGATAACGTTTGCATCGTCATCAAGAGATTCAGTTACTAATTCACCGATTCGGCTGACTTCATCAAGAGTCATGTCTGGTCCACCAGTTACGTGGATCAAAGCTCCGGTAGCTCCTTCGTAGTTGATATCCAGCAAAGGATTGCTTAAAGCGCCTTTAACTGCTTCTTCTACTCTGTTGTTAGTGTCTGAGCTTCCTACCCCGATAGCTGCTACTCCGCCGTTAGACATGATTGCTTTTACGTCTGCGTAATCCAGGTTAACCAAGGAAGGCACAGCGATAGTTTCAACGATACCTTTGATCATGGTTGCTACCAGTTCGTTAGCAACAGCAAAAGCTTGTTGAATCGGCAAGTTACCGGCAATTTGTACTAGTCTGTTGTTATCGATAACGATAACGGTGTCTGAGACTTGTCGTAGTTGCTGTAAACCGAATTCTGCTTTATCGCATCGTGCTCTTTCGATATTGAAAGGCATAGTTACAGTTCCAATCACAATTGATCCAGTATCTTTAGCTACTTGAGCTACTACTGGAGCTGCTCCTGTTCCTGTTCCTCCTCCCATACCTGCACAGACAAAAACCATATCTGCACTTTTCAAAGCATCTTTCAATGCCGTTAAGGATTCCTGAGCTGCTTCTGCTCCTTTGTTAGGGAAGCCTCCGCAACCTAGTCCTCGAGTACAGTCTTTACCAATAAGAAATTTCTTGTCAGCGCCTGTTATTTGCAAGTGCTGATGATCCGTGTTGGTAGCAATAATTTCTGCTCCCTTTATTCCCTTTTTGTATAACCAGCCAACCATGTTGTTGCCGGCTCCGCCAACACCAATAACCTTAATGTTCGCCTGACTCATATGTGCAAAGTCATCTTCCGCGGGCGCGCTTTGCAATGCCCTCTCAACTAAAAAATCCATTCTTACCACCTCAATATTTTTTGTGTGTCCACCCTTTTTAATAGTTCTCGGTTTGAGAACTATATACTCCAGTACATAAATTATTATATACTAGTTCTACTCTTCTATTCTCAAGTTTGTCGTGCATAATCTGACCAATTGTGAACGAGAAAAAGTAACTAATTTAGTTTAGAAATTAGGTACGAACTACCAAAGCTCAACTGACCGAGTACAGACCAAAAGATAACCAAGGGCGACCAACCCTTTTGAGTTTAGTAAAGTAGTACTTATATTTAAATATTATTTTTCTTTAAAATATATATTGTAGAAGATAAATCGCTTTTTGAGCTTATTTTGGAAGTCTTAATATTTATCTGCTTCGTTAAGTTTGATACGAATTGGATTAAGATCTTTTAATTTCTCATAGAGATTATGATAGTTACCAAAAATATGATTAAGACCACCAATATGAATTATTCGGCGATTAGGCCTTTCGCCTAAAAGAGACCCAAGAGTGGAAGAACTAAATGCATACCACCAACCATCTAAATCGAGATATGCTTTTCTAATCCGTGCAGAAGCAAAACTATCACGATCAAATAAACCATACCTTTCAATCTGTTCAGGAGTTACAGGATATTTATTGGAATATAATCCCTCCGTATAATGTTCTAACCAAGAAATAGGTTTTTCTTCTAATTGTTGGATCTGTTTTCCTGCTTCTTCAATAACTTCCTTAGCCAGCCCAGTGTGAATATCATTACAAGATATCCCCTTTCCTAAAAAGAAATCTTTTCCTTCTACCATTCTACCCAGATGATATCTCATGGCAGTTTGCCTTTCAAAACCCCAAGTCGAAGGACTTTCCGTTGCTTCTATAGAAATAAAACCCGGCTGCAGTTTATGAAGAATTTTTTTTAATCTGCTTGCACCATAGGGATCAACATGCACAGTTCCTACAAGGTACAGTTCTGGTCGAGGCATAACTACTATTTTAGAAGGCATTTTATAAAATTTGCTTAAATGAAGAAAGGCAGACCATATAGAGGATAATTTATTTCTTTATTACTTCTTTAACTTTTTCTGTCACTAACCCTTTGCCTTTCTTAAGCACTTCAGCCGTATCATGCACTTTCCGCGCCAAGATAGTTGCGATATCGTTCAAGTACTTAGCCGGATCAGCGATCTTAGCTCTCCAGGAACCAAAATAGACTAAGGTCTCAAGAGGATATTTGGCTGGTTTAGAGGGAACATCTTTGGCATAGCCAAGAGCAACAATAGTATGCACTTCTGCTTCTTCCGGGACTGCCAGCAAGGCATTTACTTTTTCTTGATCGAACGCACCGACCCAGCGAGTTCCTAGACCAAGGGAATGTGCTTCTAACAACATGTTTTGCACGGCAGCGGCGCAATTCTGAATGGTGTAAAAAGTCTTGCCTTTTTCTCCATAATAGCGTTCTGCTTTATCAGGCTCGGCACAAACTACAATCAGGGCAAAAGCCTGCGCAATATCGTACTGATCGTAACAAGCAGCGGCAACTTCCTGTTTTTTGTCATTCTTCAGCACAACGATAAATTTCCAGTTTTGAATATTCCCGCAACTAGGAGCATGTCTTCCGGCATCAAGAACTTTAGAGATATTTTCCCAGGAAACAAATTTAGGAAGAAACTGCGTAACATTCCGACGCGACTTGATTAACTCGATAATGTCACTCATTTTTAGATTCAACAAAGTATCAGAAATATATATACTTAACTATTTAGAACATCATTTCTGGAACTAGATCAATTAGTAGAATTAGTTGCAGCAGGAACTTCTCCGCTGCTAAGATCAAGGTCCTGATCAGCAGAAGCGATAGTCACGCCATCTACATCAACAAGAACCAGATTGACGTGCACTCTTTTTAGATCGCCATCAGGTATCTGAGTAGCACTGTACGCATAACCACCGGAGACTGCTGATTCATCGCTTAGGGTTTGACCAGCTTTCACTCTCTGAGAACTGTAGCTAGCATCAAAAGTCTTGTCTCCATATTCAGTATATCCTTCCAGACTCATGATAAAGTGATGAGGCTTGATTGTGCCGGCCTCTTCATTAGTAATAGTATATTTTATTCCCTTAATTTTTCCCCAATTCCCCTTCCAATCCTTATAGACGCCGTCGATAGATAAAGTGACTCTTGAATAGGAACCGGCAATTATTTTTTCAGGCACATCATTTTCGGATGCATCAGAAGCAGTAGAATTTACCGCAGCAACGGTTTCATCCGCAGTTTCTGTTTCTGAAGCGGATGCGGCAGAATCTTCAGTTGCAGCAGCAGCCTGAGTTTCCGTGGCCGTACTTTCTGGAGCAGAATCTTTTACTTCAGTATCTCCT
>DATDUF010000091.1:0-7315 GCA_035290485.1 Candidatus Nanoarchaeia archaeon | reverse complement strand
GAAAATTTAATTTTCAGAAGACTTTTTATTCCACTTATACGTTCTCATGGTTTTGGTTTGTCCATAGCCGCAAGAAGCGCATTTTTTCTTAATCTTATGATAAGAAGCTCTTCCGCATCGTCTGCAGCGAAGGTGGTTTCTTTTCCCACTCTTCTTACCCATGCTTGCTGTTCCTTTGGTCATCGTGCTTCCTCAATAATTTAATTTATGCTGGCGAGATAAAAGTGATAGTATCGCCGCGGATAAAGACGGTTCCTAATTTTCGCTTTAATTCTCCGCTTTCAAATTCACTTGCATCTTCTAAAACGGTATTGATATGAATATCAAATGCTCGTAATCTTCCGGTGAAATGGTGGCCATTCTTAAGCACAACCATAACTGTTTTATTCCTTGCTGCATTCAGCGTATCTAAGGGTCTTGATCCTTCTTCCATGTTTATGTTAACACCCCACGTGTTTGATTATCTAGGAAAGATGATGCTATATAAAGGTTTCGCTAAAAAGAAAGTAAAAGGATTAATTTTAACCAGTAGTAGCAACCTCACGGAAGAATTATAAATACAATAGTTATTTTGCAGTCTATGATAAACTTTGCAAAATTACGAAAAGATATTCAAGATTATGATTCAGAACGGGAAAAACTAATCAAGCAAAGCAGAGATGTATTGAAGCTGAGCAAGCAGATCATTTATGCTGTGCATCGCGACGATATTACTGAAGCTGCTAAACTGATCAAAGAAATAGAATCAGAAAAAAAGAAACTAGATGCTATCGCTAAGCACAGCCGCAAGATGGGCAGCGAAGGAAGCTACAAAGTTGCCATTCAGGAATATGCAGAAGCATTATTGTATTATCATTTTGTCAAAGAAGGAAAATTAGTTGACCTTCCTATCGATACTGAACACTTTATTCTCGGATTAGGAGATCTTCCCGGTGAGTTAGTACGTAAAGCAGTCTTCTTAGCTGGAAAAGGCGAAGTGGAGAAAGTCAACAAGATCAAAGATGCAGTTGATACTATCTATGGAGAATTATTGAAATTTGATTTCCGCGATAATGAAGTTAGAAGGAAATTTGATGCGGTCAAATACGACTTACGGAAGTTAGAAGATTTGGTTTTGGATCTGAAGTTGAAAGGAAGATAAAATTTTATAATCTCTTTTTCTTGCTTACAGTCTTGCTAACTACTTTCTTCCCTTTACTCTTAGCTCGCATTTTCGCTAACTTAATCATCTTAGCAACTTTAGAATGTTTTGGCTTACCACTGGGGCCGCGGCCTTTGTAGCCACGTTTTTTGCTAGTAGAAAATCTTTTACTTGTATTCTTCGCTTTTCTCTTCACTACGCTCTTTTTCTTTGCCATAAAGTACTGGACTCGGTGAAAAAGTGGCCTGAAACAACGACCAACTCTTGTACGTGCCTATTGGTTTGTTTTACAGGTGATCTTCTTCGCCCCATACACAAGCGTTATTCAGCACAGGCTGCCCGCGGTGAGTTATAGTCCAGACACCAAGGTAGTTGTTGAGTACTGAGTAGAGGCTGTTATGGTTGCATCCTTTCCAGGACAACCGAACTGTCCACTAGGCTTATTATTAAGAATAGAGACTATAAATAAGTTTGTTACCCCTTGGAAATAACTAAGAAGAAATTTTATAAAGTACTTCCTTTATTACAAATTTGATGAAAATCTTAGCTTTAAGCGACGTACATGGAGACAGATTCTTCATGCAGGAAATGGCCGAAAAGGGAGCCGAAGAAAAGGTAGACTTAGTCATCTTAGCTGGCGATCTGGTGGATGATTATGGAAATGCTGCTGGTCTCATTGGCCCGTTCAAAGAAAAAGGTTTGGAAGTTGCCATCCTTCCCGGAAATCACGAAGGCTTGGCCGAAGTGAATTTTCTCAGCGAAAAATATAATATAAAAAATCTGCATGGGTATGTTATCAAAGTAGGTGACATCGGTATTTTCGGTTGCGGATATGCTGATGTCGGAATTCATCAACTGTCAGAAAAGGAATTCTTTGAAACCCTCAAGAAAGCGCATGATTCCCTCAAAGATGTCAAAAAGAAATTAATGGTTACTCACGTCCAGCCTAGCGATAGTCTGATCGGCTTAGGTATTTTTCCCGGCAGCGAAGGAGTGCGAAAAGCCATCGAAGAATTAAAACCAGACTTACATATCTGCGGACACATTCATGAAACCCACGGCATCGAAGAAATGATTGGTTCTACTCGGGTTATTAATGTCGGAAAAACCGGGAAAATTATTGAGTTCTAACTAAAAATGACTCCGCTAGAATTGATTGCTAGGAATTTTATCCAGGAAAGAAGTATGCCTATTAAAGAAAGAGAAATCGGTTTTATGGGGCATAAAGAGCAGATTACTTTAATCTATAACAATGGGAAAAAGTCCCGTCTTCTCTTGACCAAAAAATTTCCGCCCTTAGAAAAAAAGAATGAAAGCACAATTTTAATTTCAGATCAGGATCAAACTTTATATTTTCATATCTTGCGAGGCTGTCTGCAGGATTATGTGACTCTTTTAGAGAAATCAACAGATTCATTCTGTCGAGGAATTCAGATTGTCTTAGGTTCTTACTTGCTTGAAGAAAATAAGAAACCGGAAGAGATAATCTCAGAAAAAATCGCTCCCCTGACCTATGACGGTATTTCTAAGCTTCTTAATCACTTCTACCCTTACTAAAATTATTTAAACTAATTCCACTCTCCAGACTAGATGCTTAAAGATTGTCCAGAATGCCGCAAGCCCTTACACGAAGGTCAGCATAAATTTGCTGATGGCATGTATCATGTGCAATATTGCAAGAAGTGCGGATTTAGAAAAGAAACGCCGCTGGATAACTAAATTCTTTTTGGTTTAAGATAATCACATCATACCTTTCGGCATCTTCCCTTGCATCTTTTTCATCATCTTATTGATATCCCCTTCTCCTTTGAACATCTTCATCAGTTTCTTGCTCTGGCGGTACTGCTTCAGCAATTCCCTTATCTCGCCTACATGCAACCCTGCGCCGGCGGCAATTCTATCGATTCTGTCCCCAGAAATAGTTTCCGGATCTTCTAATTCTTCCTTAGTCATCGAGTTCATGGCATAGCGCCATTTCTCTAATTTTCCTTCTTGGACATCTAACATTTCTTTAGGCATTTTTAATGAGCCCAGCCCAGGAATCATCTCCATGATTTTTCCAAATGAACCCATTTTTTTCATCGACTGCATCTGCTGATATAAGTCGATCAGATTGAAATCTCCTTTCATGAATTTTTCCTGCATGTCTTGCGCATTTTCTTCGGTCATCACTTCTTTGGCTTTTTCCAATAGTGATTCGAGGTCGCCCATGCCTACTAATCGGCCTACGAAACGCTGCGGGTGAAATAATTCCAGGTCATCCTGTTTTTCTCCCACTCCCAGAAATACAATTGGCGCTTTAGTAACGGCGCAGGCTGATAAAGCTCCACCACCTTTCGCTGTACCTTCTAATTTAGTAACAATAACTCCTGTTACTCCGCAAGTATCGTGGAAAGCTTGCGCTTGTTTCTGTGCTGCTTGTCCTAGATCCGCAGAAATTACTAACAATTTTTCATCTGCCTTTACGGCCTGATGTAGCTGATCCAGCTCTTTGATCAGTTCATCGGATAAGGCATCTCTTCCTGCAGTATCAACAATGACTAGATCATATTCTTTCAGTTTTTTTTCAAAAGCTAAATAGATATTGACCGGATCTTTTTCTTTTTTGATTCCTAAAAAATCCACTCCGACATCTTTGGCCAATTGTTCCAGCTGATCATAGGCAGCCGGTCGCCAGGTATCAGTTTGCATGACCGCAATTTTATATCCGCGTTTCTTGTAAAATTTCGCTAGCTTTCCGGCCGTGGTTGTTTTACCGCTTCCAAATAAACCTACTAACATAATTAGGGTTGGCTTCTTAGTGATCTTGATTTCATGCGCTTCTTTACCTAAGAAATTAGTTAATTCTTCATAAACGACAGTAATCAGATGTTCCCGCTTGGTAATTCCGGCGGGAGTTGTTTCGGAAGCCCTCTCTTTGATTTTTTTGCTGAGATCGAACACCAGTTGAACGTTCGTATCTGACTGTAATAAGGCTCGCTGGATGTCTTTGACTAGCTCATTGATCAGCTTTTCATCTACAAAAAGCGACTTGCTGATCTTGCTTAAAGTGTTCTTTAGGGAATCTCCTAATTTTTCCAGAACCATGCTCTTTAGAATGATGGATTTTATTTAAATGTTGTTGGGGGAAAATAGAATGAAAATAAAGCAGAAAATAATAAGAGAAAATCACTCAAAATGTCTTCCTTTTCTCATCCCTGGTTTAGGAGCAGTATAACTGAACCAATCTTCCTTAGTTATAGGATGAAAATCATCTGCTTCTTCGATTAAAGCTCGAGCGGTGGTTTCCTGCACTGCCGCAATTTCAATACGGACGCCTTCTGATTTCAAGTGCGTCACTAAATCCAGATAGTCTGAATCTCCGGACATGATGATGATGGTGTCTACTTTAGAAGAAAGTTGCGTGGCCTTAATAGATAAAGGAATATCTGCAGATTTATGGCACGGTACAACGGAACCATAATAGCGCTCATGCAGCCTTTCTGCCAATTTGGAAGAAATGTTCTGTCCCTCCCGAAAATAAATAAGCCTATTCAAGCCTCTTCCATTCAGAAGTTTAGGAATAAGCGTGTCAAAATTAACCATGGTATTAGTTGATTTGCTTTGTTCATGGATGCTTCTCTCGATATTATTTCCGTCGCAGAGAATAGCCACTGATTGATTAATAAGAACTACTTGGTCTTTACTACTGTTCATAATTTTCACCTTTTTTTTTGTAATATAATTTTATAATAAATGAGCCTGCAGGGATTCGAATTTCGGCTGGATAAGTTTTAACTTCATCCAATCCCCGATATCGATTTTAGGCACCTTGGTGTTGCCTAAATTAACCGGTCCGAAGCCGATTGTGCTATCCGTTACACCACAGGCCCATACTCTAGTTTAGAGGTATTTTCTTTTTAAATTTAATGCTTTTTATAACCATTTGTGACAAACAGTTGTAATTCTTTCTTTTTTATACGGAATAGTTAGATGTGGCTCTAAATTTTCAAGAAGATATCGATAGTTTTTACTAGAAATGAGAAAGCAAGTATTGTAGCCAGTTCCTCTTTTGTTTTTATCCTTTTCATAGTGAACTTTACAATTGAGATGAAGCTCAATTAAGCTAGCAATTTCTTCTAAAGGCTCTTCAGCTGCTATCTTTATTTGACAAGCAAAAATTTGACCTTTGTATTTTTTGTACTTTACATAACCGTCTCCATCGATAAGTCCGGCAAGATAAGCTCCAAATAGCAAGCTGTCTTCTTTAATTTCAAGGGGAAGATTATACTTTTGCCAATTCTTTAGCAGGGGATAAATTAAATTAATTGAAGCTTGGATTTTGTATGCTTCTTTGTTTGGAAGCTTCCGTATATTTACATCTCTTCCAAATTTAGTATAAAGAATTTGTTTGAACTTATTTGCCATAGGTAAAGATTTAGGACCTATCTGCAGCAGCAAGCGATTTCTTACGCTCCCTTCTTTTTTGTTATTAAATTTGTAAATATGGGCATCGGAATGTAAAACTCCTATAAAGTAAGCGATTTTCCAGTCTATTTTCATTTTTCTACCTCTAAGCATTCTATATAAAAATACTTGGAGTCTTGAGAAGAGATATTTTTTTCCTAAATATTTTTTCCTTGCTCATTAAAATCCTTCAGCAAAGAATCGTTGTCCATCAGGATAGAATAAGTCACATTATCTAATTTTTTACTTTCTACAAAAGCCACAAATTTTTTCTTTTTCTCTTCACTCCACTTTTCAAACAAGGTAGCAGTCTTACACAGATAATCTGTATCGCAATGACCTATACGCAGATCCTTCCCATGCCGTGCCGGATGCAAAGGACAGAGAAAACATCCTTCTTCTTGAATTAAATTCCTGCACACTCCATTGCGCAGATCCATGTTTGGCCTTCTATCTCGAAATTGGATAAATTCTTCTTCGGTTTTTGGATTGGCGTGTTTAAATTCCAGGTTGTTCTTGAATACCGCTTGCTTGATTTTCTCTTTCGATTCAAAATCGTGCCCGCAGCAGCCCATGCAGCCGCCGTTCAACTGACATAAAGGACTATTGGTGACCATGATTTTCTAGATGCTGTTGTAATTTTTGCAGAGCTTGCCGGCGATGGCTTATTTTATTTTTTTCTTCCAGAGTCATATCTGCAAATGTTTTGTTGTATCCTTGTGGTTGAAAAATAGGATCAAAACCAAAGGAACTTGCAGTTCTGGGGGAAACAATATCCCCTCTAACTTCTCCTTTAAAGAAATGCACTTTTTCCTGATCATAATAACCAATAAAGGCTTTTACCGTAGCCTTCGAGTCATTATATTGGGTAGTTATTTTTACGATTCCCTCTGGATGAAGGGATTTTAGAAACCATTTCACCAAGGTTCCTGGAAGTCCATTTAAACAATCAAGATCCAAAGAAACATCCTCGCAAAAAAAAGGTCCTTGATGATATTTTCTCGCTTCGAGTAACTTCGCTTCGATTACTTCGCGGGGGTCGAGACTTTGGATTTCTTGCAAATTTATTTTCAGGCTCTCCACTTCTCCTAAAATCTGGCGGGCTTCTTTTATTTTATTTTCATTCCCAGTAATAAAATAAAGAACCATTTACATTTCCTCTGGTGCTTGAATGCCCAGTAAACTTAATCCATTTGCTATCACTTGTCGAACTGCATCTACTAACAGTAATCTTGCTTTGGTTAGATTCTTATCTTCTGATAAGACCGGACATTTATGATAGAATTCATTGAAGCCCTGGGCTAAAGAAATAAGATAGGTCGCTAAAATATGTGGCTTTTTCATTTCCGCAGTTTTCAAGATGGCTTCAGGAAAGGCCGACAATTGTTTAAGGATAGCTAATTCCTCTTCTTGGTGGAAGACTTCAAAATTAATTGGATAGGTTGGTTGTAAATGATGTTCTTTTTTGGCCTTGCGAAGGAGTGAACAAGTTCGTACATGAGTGTATTGCAGATATGGTCCGGTTTCTCCTTCAAAACTCAAAGACTCTTCAGGATTATAGACAATATCTTTATCCGTATCTGTTTTCAACATAAAAAATTTGATAGCGGCCAGAGCGATTTGGTCAGCACGTTCGGCAACTTCTTTCTGAGCTAGATGAGGATGGCGTTTTTTTATTTCTTCTGTTGCCATTCCTGCGACTTCATCCATGATATCATCAGCATCAAC
>DATDUF010000090.1:0-7746 GCA_035290485.1 Candidatus Nanoarchaeia archaeon | reverse complement strand
CCTACTTTTACCTTCTCTCTGCTGCGCTGGTAAGCTAAATATTCAGTAAGAACTTCCTTATCTTTTTGGTTTAGTTTTGGATTGTTAAGATAACCTTGAATCCTTGCTAAATCCTTCTTATTTTTCTCTAATTCATAATCTTTATATTGCCTTCCCATTGATAACTCTCTATGTTCCTAGTCCCTTTTAAAGGTGGTTCATTATATAATAAAATAAGTTATTCATACGGGTGGTTATATTGTTGATAGTTTTTGACTTAGATGATACCTTAATCGACACTTCAGGAGCGCTTATTCCTTTGAAGTTAAAGATGTCGCTGCAGGCTATGGTAGAAGCTGGCCTGAAGATTCCTTCTTTTGAAAAAGCATTTCAGGAATTGCTGAAGATTGATGAAAGATCTGCTAATGGCAAGGAAACGCTGACTAAGTTTGTAGAAAAAATGCAGGCTGATGCTCATTTCCTAGATGCGGGCTTGCGAGAATATTTGCATCTTCCCGAAGATTTTTCTGTCTCGGCTCTGGATGGCGCGGAAAGTGTATTAACGACCTTAGCGCAAGAACATACTATCGTGATTGTCTCTACCGGCATAGAAGAAGCTCAATATGCAAAAATGGAAAAAGCAGGATTACCAAAAGAACTTTTTCACAAAATAATTATTTGTCCTGATTATAATAAAAAATTGTATTATTTGCGTCTGCTGCAAGAATTACGGTATGATGCAACGGAAACACTTGTCTGCGGAGATAAATTTGATACGGACTTACTACCGGCCAAAGAATTAAAAATGATTACGGTCCAGATGCTCTGGGGAAGAGCTCTGAAAATCAGAGCAAGCGGAAAAGCAGACTATACTATTAAAAAGTTGCGGGAAATTTTACCCATTGTAGAAGAAGTACAAGCATCACAATAAACATGAAAGCAGTAATCTTAGCAGCAGGAAAAGGAGTGAGAATGCTTCCTTTGACTTTGGACAAACCAAAACCGTTGATCGAAGTAGATGGAAAACCATTTCTGATGCATCTCTTGGAAAGATTATATGCAGCTGGTTTTGAAGATAAGGACATTGCCATTGTGGTGGGCTACAAAGGAGAAAAAATAGAAGAGTTTCTGGCTGAGCAAGATTTGAACATCACTGTTATCCCGCAGCCGGCTCTGATTGGCACGGGTGATGCCGTGGCCCATGCCCGGGAATTTGTAGATGAAGAGGATTTTATAGTTTTGAGCGGCGATAATCTTTTTTCGGCCAATGATTTATTGCATATTCAGAAAGAAGATGAATTTTGTTATGTTTCAGGATGGGAGATTGACGATCCTTCTCGTTATGGGGTATTGTTGTGTAAAGGTGAGAGGCTGACCGAGATTGTGGAAAAGCCCAAAGAATTTGTGGGCAAGATCATTAATGCCGGCCTCTACAAGTTTACTCCGGATATTTTTGAAGCGCTGGAGCAGATCGAGATCTCTGAACGCGGAGAATTAGAATTGACTGATGCGATTTCTCTGCTGGCTGAAGGCGGAAAAGTAAAAGTGATGATGCTGCAGGATTATTGGATGGATCTGGGCAAGAAAGAAGATGTTGGGAAGATTGAAGAATTTTTGAAGAAGTTATGATTGGATTTGAAGTAGGTTTATCATTCTTTAAATACATAACTCTACCCAAACCTATATAAAACCAAACTTCTTATTTCCCCTAAAAAGAGATGGTAAAGTTTAAAGTAAAAGAAACAGAAAAAATAGGACCTTTTTTCTTATCTTTCACAAGGGAGACTAAAAAATGAAATTCCGTGTGAAAGATATGGACATAGCTTCTGGGGGCGTGCTCGTAGCTATTCTTAATGAAAAGGATGCCAAGAAGTTAGATTTACGTTCTGCCGATAGGATCCTGGTCAAATATAACAGCAAGAGCATAACTTGCATCTTAGATATTTCTGAAAGCAAAAGAACCGTTCCGGAAGGAAGCATAGCTTTGTTTGAGGAAGTGTTGAATCGTTTAGATGCTAAACGGGGAAGTATGGTGGAAGTAAAATTTACCGGGAAGCCGGAATCTGTGGCTCATATCCGGGACAAATTGCTGGGGAAAGAGTTGAATAATACGGAGTTGTATCACATCACCGATGACATCACTCATGACCGATTGACGGATATTGAAAAGACTTATTTTGTGGCTGCTTCTTTTACTCATGGTTTGAGCGTCAAGGAAATTATTGGCCTGACCAAAGCGATGGTGCAAACTGGCAAGACGCTTAAATTTTCTGGAATCACTTTGGACAAGCATTGCATCGGCGGAGTTCCGGGAAATAGAACGACCATGATTGTCATTCCTATTATTGCTGCAGCTGGGTATACGATTCCTAAAACCAGTTCCAGAGCTATTACTTCTCCGGCCGGAACTGCTGACACCATGGAATGTCTAGCTAAGGTGGAAATGCCGGAAGCTAAAATTCGAGAAGTGGTAAAAAAAACTGGAGCTTGCATCGTGCATGGTGGTTCAATCAATCTTGCTCCTGCCGATGATAAAATTATCGAGGTAGAACATCCCTTGTCTATTGATGCGGAAGGACAGCTATTAGCCTCGGTGATGGCCAAGAAACATTCAGTCAGCGCTAACCATGTCCTGATCGACATTCCCATGGGTAAAAGTTCTAAGGCGCGCAACCTGAAAGAAGCGGATCATCTTAAGAAAATGTTTGAACTGATCGGAAAAAAGCTAGGCATGAATGTGCAAGTCGTCATTACGGACGGATCTCACCCGATCGGGAATGGCATTGGTCCGCTGCTGGAAGCAGAAGATGTGATGGCAGTGCTACGAAATGATCCGTTAGCGCCGCTAGATCTGCGCGAGAAGTCCTTGATGCTAGCTGGCCATTTATTGGAAATTGTTTGTAAGTGTAAGAAAGGCGATGGACTGAAAAAAGCACGGGAAATTTTAGAAAGTGGAAAAGCGTTAGCGAAGATGAATGAGATTATTACCATGCAAGGAAAGCAGAAAAAGCCAGAGCCGGGAAAATTCCATTACTCCGTGCATAGTTCCAAGTCCGGAAAGATCAGCGAAATTGATAATGACGTAATTGCAAAAGCAGCAAGAATTGCTGGCGCACCGAATGATAAAGGAGCGGGATTATATCTTAGTAAAAAAATTGATGATGTGGTAAGAAAAGGAGAATTATTGTTTACGGTTTATGCAGAAAGTGAATTTAAACTTGGGTTAGCAAAGGAATTTTTGCATCAGAAGAGCGGATATAAGGTGAGATAATGGCGCGGCATAGAACTCATGAACCTAATATTGATGTAGACATTGTAGAGTTGATTAAGGATGAAATCAATAAAGTGGAAGGCACGCTTAAGAAAGTGGATGAATTCTATCAGAAAGATTTACGCAAACTTGATCGGCTGTCAGATAAAATTGCTCGAGTGGGAGGCAGCTGGGGATTTATTACCGGTTTTTTTCTGTTTTTAGCAATTTGGGTTATCTTAAATGTAATTTTGTTGAGGAACTCTGCCTTTGATCCTTATCCGTTTATTTTGCTGAATCTGTTTATGTCCATGCTAGCTTCCATTCAGGCACCGATCATTTTGATGAGCCAAAACAGGGCAGCTAGACGTGATCAAGCAAGATTAGAAATTGACTTAGAGAAAGACCTGCGGGATTTACATGTTGACCAAAGCTCGCATGAAGTTTTGCTCGAACTTCACCGCGATATGAATGCGATCAAGAAGAAATTAGGGCTGAAGTAACTAATTTTTTCATTATCTTTTTTCTTGATATGTTTGATCACCATAATTAATTTAAAAACAAAGGAGTGAACAGATAGATATGTATGCGCCATTACGAAAAAATGCGATTACTATCTCCGGTAAACCCCTTTCTGGAAAATCAACCATCAACAATGCCTTGGTTCAAAGTTTAGGATATAAAACCTATTCTGTTGGAGACAAAGTAAAACAATTGGCAGCGGAACGAGGAGTGACTCCGGAAGATTTCTACAAAAAAAATATCATTGAAATTGACGGCGCAGCTACAGCCTTGGATCCATATCTCGATTCATGGCAACAGCAAATAGGTGAGCAAGAAGAAAAGTTCGTGGTTGATTCCCGGATCGGCTTTCATTTCATTCCTCAATCTTTTCGGGTTTTCTTAGATTGCGATATAGAAGCAGCAGCGCAGAGAGCTCACCAAGCTCGAAAGCATAACCCAGCTTATGCTACTCCTAAATATGAAAGCATGGAAAAAGCAAAAAAGACTATTGCTGAGAGAGTGGGAGATGAACGACAAAATTATGCCGGACGGTACGGAATACCTGATTTTCATCTTCCTTTCCATTATGATTTAGTGGTCGATACCACTACTAAGAAGCCCGGCGAAGTTGCAGATAAGATTCTGCGAGAATATGAACGATATGAAAAAGTAACGGGAGAAATTGCGCTGATCTGCTGGGGCTTGAAGATGGTTGTTGCTAACAGATTTACGTATTTCAGCGGTCCGATAACTGGCAGCAAGGCTCTCTATAAAGCGATGAAAGAGCATGATGTTAAACGGAAAGAGGATCTTCCTAAGGCGGTGTATGATCTGATCAGGCAGCAAAATGTTGACCGCAGCAGGGAGTTAGAAGAACGGGTGCGATTGAAAGAAGAAAGTCCTGCTCTTCTTCCGGGAAAATTAGGTTCAGCAGACATCTGGTCGCAGCGCGATTATGTTGATCTCTCTAAAGAAACTATCCGGCTTAAAGCGACGGAATTAATCTTTGAAGATGGCTGGCAGTATTCGAATGGCTGTGTGGAAGAGTTGCTTTTAGCTTTGCAGTTGAAGAAGCCAATGTACGATCAGCAGGAAAACCCTTTGGGAAAAGAGAAAGCAGTGAGATTGTTAGCAACGGCGGTGGATGAGATTCATCAGTTACCGGCAGAATGTCCTAAACTGGATTTTTTATTGGAACAGCTGAAGAGAGTTTGAGATTAGAAGATTAAATTTTGAACGATAGACAATACAACCTTATTTCATTCCCGTACTACCAAAACCGCCACGATTTTCGCGGTTGAAAGAATCAACTTCTTCTAGATTGACCTGAGAATAATTGACTAAAACCATCTGGGCCATTCTGGTTCCACGTTCTATAGTTACATCTTTATCAGTATAGTTAAAAGCAGCAAAATGATATTCGTCATCATCGCCGCAGAAATCAGCATCTCCAATGCCGATGCTATTGGCAGCAGCAATTCCTAATTTATGAGTTGAGCTTCTTGGCGCCAGCAAGACCCAGGTTCCTGCGGGAATTTCTAACACTACGTTCAGCGGAATATAAGCCACTTCTTTTGGTTTTATAGTTACCGTTGCGCGGGCATAGAGATCCATACCTGCTGCTCCTTTAGTTTTATACTGCGGCATAGGTAAGGACTTATCGATGCGTTTGATACGGACGTGCATGGATACTCATGTAATCTAAGAGTTTAAATGTATTTTTATTATAGAGTAGAGAGTTTTGAAATTCATAAGCTATTAAAATAGTATTAGCGTAACTAAAATACATGAATTCTTACGCAAATCTTGAAGGTAAAGTAGTCATGGTTACCGGCGCCAGCAGCGGGTTAGGAGAAGCCTTAGCTCGAGAGTTTGCTCGAGGAGGATGTAATGTTTATATTGCTGCAAGACGGGAAGAAAAATTAGTAGCACTGGCACAAGAATTGGAATTGACCATGCAGACGGATCAACGGGCCATTCCAATAAAACTTGATGTTACCGATAATACTCAAGTTGTTCAAGCGGCGCATCGGATGATTAAGGATTATGGAAGAATAGACATCTGGATTAACAACGCCGGTTCGGAAAAGCCTGCTTCAGTATTAGATCTTAGCCGCGAACAACTTCAAGAAATCACTGCAGTGAATTATTTTGGCTTAGTCTATGGAACAAAGGCAGCTGCGCAACAGATGGTTCAGCAAGGATATGGTGATATCGTGCAGATTTTGTCTACCAGCGCCTTCACTCCGAGAGCAAATGAAGCAGCCTATTGCGCTGCAAAAGCTGCAGCTGAAATGTATAGCAGATGCGCGCAAAAAGAATTGCAAGAACATGGAATTAGAGTTATTCCTGTCAAACCAGGCGGGATGGAAACCAATTTTGCGCAGAATGCTGGTTTGCAGATGCCGAAAGATGCCATGAGCCCGGAAGATGTTGCTGAACTCATAGTCCATGCGGTAAGTTTGCCAAGAAATATTGCTCCTGATTTAACCTTGTTTAGGAATGGCTAAAAGTAGGAGTAGAAATCAGATCTTTCTGCAAAAAGTCATAAAACCTGTATGTCCGAGCATCTCAAAATCAGGACGCATGATCTGCTCGTTGATTACCCATCTGCGTTCTAATAATTCCACGGTCTCAAGAACTTTGAAAGAAGTTCCTTTTACCGAGCCCAGAAATTTATGCATCTGAATTAAATTAGGAAGATAAATGACCAGATAGCCGCCTTCTTTTAAGGACTTCTCGGCATGCTTAATTACCTGCCATGGTTCTGGAAGATCTAAGGTGATGAGATCAAGTTCTTTTTCTTTGATGCCTTTAGAAATGTCGTCATGCTTCAGAGTTACATTGTTCATTCCGGTTAAAGCGATATTTTTCTGCACGACTTTATGGTGTTCGGGATGGATTTCGTAGACGGTTACTTTCTTACAGATATTGGCCAGGGATAAGCATAATGACCCGGAACCGCCGCCAGCATCGACCACTTCTGAGTTTTTGTTGATCCCAGTCTTAGCTATAAGTAAACCGATATCTTTCTGGAGCATAATTTGCGGGCCGCGCTGGAACTGTTCCCAGAGATCAGGAAAAGATGCATCTAAGAGCAGGAATTCTTTACCGGTGCTGGATTTGATCTTGCTCTTTTTTCCTTTCAGATCTTTGCTGCTGATGATCCCGAAAGAGGTATGATAATCTTCCGCCGGATCTTTGACCAGATATTTTTTCCCTGAATTGGTTTCGATCAGTATTTTTTTACTTGTGGACATATCGCCAGAAAAGAACTGAAATTATTTAAATCTGCTTCTTTTTTCGTTACTCATGAACTTTCCAAATGATAAGAAAACCTTTCTGGCTAAGCTGGATAAAAGCAAGAAAGGAAGCGTAGATGAAAAAGCGATTCCGCTCTTGGAAACAATCAATGCTCTACCGGATTACTATAGCACTTCTTCTTGTTCTGGCCGGGTTTATTTATGGAAAGGCACCGGCAAGAAATCAGAAACACAATGGCTGAAGGTTAGCCATGATCTGATTGAAGATGATTTCTTTAGTTGCGATGAAGAAAAGGAGCTGGTCTGGCTGCGCCTGGAAGGGGCGATTTGGCATATTGCTTGCAAGGATTTAGAGACGGCAAATGTGCTGCTGGAGAAAGCGCGAAGGTTCTACAAGAAGAGTTGTATCCTGACCGCAAGCAGCAAGATCATTGTGGAAGTAAGGGGTAGTGAATATATGGAAATGCCTCTCTATAAAGAGGGAAAGTTATTGTTTTCAGGAGATTTACTGTGGCTGAAAGGAATGATTAATCAGAAACTGGAGAAAGTCTGGAAAGATACTGAGAAATTAAGGAAGATTTTGTAGCTGTATAGATAATTTGTATATTAATTTATTAGTAATTATAACACACTTTTCCGGTAAGCTCTGTACCAAATATAGTATCACGATTAAAATCTATTTCTATTTCATCTTTTCCTACTTTTTCCCTTCGATGTACTCTTGATTCCAGCGCACCTATTTTGTTTCTC
>DATDUF010000089.1:0-5397 GCA_035290485.1 Candidatus Nanoarchaeia archaeon | reverse complement strand
TGGTCTGCCTTTGCGATTCGCCAGGGAACCTGGGTTCGGGAGGAAGAGAAAGCGTGACTTGTCTTGCAGTTGTTGTTTTAATCGTTGTTTGTTTATATCGAGCGGTCAATTTTGAAGCAGGAGCAGCCTCGCAAGAAGTGGAGAGGACACTTACCAGTAAAATGCTCACTATTAAAAAACGAAACATCCACCTCATTTTAGATATTATGAATAGGTTATGGTTTATTAAGATTTCTCTGATGGAAAATTAAGCAGAATTAGCGTTTACAACTCTTGACGGTTGCTTCAAACTTTCAAAAGCACTATTTATTTCCTCATTATTCCAGCCGGTGTTTTGTTTCAGGATTTGGCGGATATCGGATTCAGAAGTCCCCATATTTTTTTCCTTGCGCACCCATTGTTTCAATTCGTTAAGGTTATAGGCAACTTGTTTAGGCTTAAAGTAATGGATCGCCAGCAAGACCAGCGCGGCAAGGAGAACTGCAGCTGCTCCGCCAATAAAATAAATTTTGTAATTATCCCAGACACTTTGTTGTGCTATTGCTGAGGGAGGAGTAAATGGAGGAGGAAGCTGGGAAGAGATTCTTGCCGGAGGAGGAAGAGGATCGGCTTGATTGCATCCTTTCTCTAGACCAGGTTTATAGTTAGTGGTTTCACAAAAATGTTCATCATAGCAGGCTCTGGCCTGATTTCCGGCATTACATTCCGCCCAGAGTGAACATATCCAGGATTCCAGGCAAGGTTCACAAGCCCGGCTTTCATCCTTCGCGGATTGACAGTGGTTAAGGTCGGTGCAAGAACGACTTTGAGTACTAGTAGGACCGCAGAAAGTCCAGGTGCTGCAACTCCAGTCCGGAGTGCAGGAACTTCCACCATTGGAAGTAGAGGGAAGATTGGGGGATTCAGGAGGAGCAGGAAGGTTGAATGAAGAAATGCATCCAGGCGCATCAACACAGAAATTTGTTTGCGCTGGACCATTAGTACAGGATACAGAGACAGTGTATTTTCCATCTGCAGAATCGGAAAGGGTGTTGTAGGAAGTGCTCCAAGAACCTTCTCCGCTTTTGAGATCCACAGTATCTCCGCCGGGATTCTTAAATCTGACGATAGATGTTCCAGTACAATCACTTATGGTCGCAGTAACAGTATCCCCGCCGCTGTATTCGGTTTTAGAGGTAGAAACTTGTACTGCTGCAACTAAAGAAAACGAGAGTAAAAAAAGTACAATAAAAAGGAAAATTTTTTTCATCTTGAATCAATTACTTATGATTTCTGAACTTGCAGCTGTGCGAAGACGGAAGGATTCTGCTCTACATCATAGACGATGACGGATTTTTTCTTGACATTGGCTTCGGGATAATTCACAGTTGCAGTATAAACAGCATCTTTAGCTAAGCCGCTTTCCACTTTTTCTGATTTTATGGAAAGGACTTTGTTATCTTTGTTGTACAAGATAGTGTAGACAGTAACTTCATTCGCGAACGTTTCTGTTGCCTTTATCGTGGTGGAAAAGACATTATTTGCCGTAGTGACATCAGTAAGCATTATTTTTTTACCAGTGGAGGAAACTGGAGCCAAGCCACAGGCACCGTTACTGCAAGTTTCCCCTGAAGCGCAATTCATAGCTGCATTATATCCAGAGCCGTCAGCTTTACATTGTTTTTTCGCAGTGGTTCCTTCACAGACATATTGGTTTGCAGTACAGACTTGTTGTGGTTGAGCTTCCGTCATACAAGTAGATGAACAACCATCGCCATTCATGACATTTTTATCGTCACATTGTTCAGTTCCTTCTTTAACGCCGTTGCCACAGACGGCTTGTTGCTGCGCACAAACACCATCGTTGCAGATTTGTCCTTGATCACAATACATAGCTGGGAAATCTTTAGCGTAAATGTAGCCAGTTCCATCAGCATTACATTGTTTTCTAGCAGTAGAGCTCTCACATTCATATTGTTTAGGTGTACAAACTTGTTGCATCTGTTTCTGACAAACACTTGGCATGCCAGCACAGATATAACCGCTTTCAGTCATACAAGCAGATGAACAGCCATCGCCATTCGTAGGATTGCCGTCATCACACTGTTCTTCAGGATCCAGTGCTGCATTGCCGCAGGATACTAGAACCTGCTCAGCCATACAAGTAGATGAACAGCCATCGCCATTCACAACATTACCATCGTCACATTGTTCAGTTCCTTCTTTATCTCCGTTGCCACAGACTACTTGCGGCTGGACTGGTATAGTACACATAGCCGTATCGTATGATTTACAATCCATAGTGGCGCATTTCAATGTTCCGCCGGTAAATCCTTGGCTGATACTGACGCAAGTTGCTCCGCCTAAATCAGCGCCATCGCATACTTCTCCTTCTTCCTTCATACCATTGCCGCAGGTAGGAGGGACTTTAACAACAAGCTGAGAAGCTGCAAGAACCTTATTTGTGAATGAGATCATGCTTTTATCTGCCTTTTTGACGTCAAATTTTGCAAACTTAAAATCGTATGTTCCTGCTTTAACACTATTAAAAGTGATGGAAGCTACCGTTAACTCACCAGATACAGGGCTGTTGGTTACGTCAGAATAAGTCACGGTATTTAGATTAGGATCACAGGTAAATTTATGGATAGGCCAATTTAGGTTGTCGACAAAACTTTTACAACTTACTCCAGTAGGTAAAGTTAACTCAAAAGAAACGGAAGCAGCCATATCATTCCCGACATTCGCTTTCACCTGCAAAGTAAAATCCTGATTTTCATAGACAGTTGGATAGATAATCCCTGCCGTCCCTGCACCGGCGTAGATTGCTTTTCCTGCAAACTGCTGCTTAGAAAAAAGCAATAATAAAGACAACAAAATAACTGCAACAATAGCAATTATACCAATAATTAGGGGTTTACTTGCTTCCCCAGCATTGGCAACCGGATGAGCCTCATAGGTATGCGGCGGTAACTTCTTGTACACTCTTTTTACCCGTCGTTTCATTATGCACACCTATTATTTATTTAAACCAAGCATTTAAAGCAGCGAAGATCTCAAGTATTGCATCCTCTTGGATGGGATTGGTTTTCAGAGCACTAATCACTCCACCCAGCAAAGTCTTATCATCCGGAGAAGCATCAATTGCGCCCTGGCATAATAATTGATCTTGGGAAGCTAATTGGGAAACAGGCGATTTACATGTGCCTGCAACACAGGAATTTCCATCTCCACAAAAACCGCAGTCTATGTAACCGCCACAACCATCTGTGTGCGCACCACAACTGTAATTAGGGACGCATTCTATTTCTAAGGGAGAAGCATCTGGAGCACAAAATGATAGTGGATCCATAGAAAGGGTAAATAAACTTCCCGTACTATCATACCAAACACTAGAACCCTGATCTAAAGTAAATTGAATGGTCTCTGGATTACCATTTATGGTTTCTAAAAGAGCTCTTCCTACATAAATTTTAGCTGAAGGAGTAATAGGGAAAGGACCATTACCATATACCCAGATGGATGACTTTTGTACATCATCACCATTTGTTAATGTTTTAAATAAAGGATCTAATTCTAACTTAGTGATCTTTCCATCAGAAGGGATTATTTGTAATTTATTAATGAGATATATTTGAGTCTTGCTTACTGACCTTAGGTATACATTAACCCAAGCATGAGCGCGATCGACCCTGTTCAATTCTAATTCAACTGTTAATGTATTTGCACTAACAGTAATATCCTGCACAGGGGCATTAGCAATTACAGTATTAGCTTGTACAACAGCTCCACTCGTAGACAAATCTGAATCAGGAGCGCAGTATTTTTCAGTAAGATCACAATGGGTTAATCCTAGAAGACAGTCAGCATCAGAAACACAAGCAGGGAAATATGCATCGGCTATGGTCAGATCCGCCGAAATTTTCCTGCATTTACATCCCTGCATATTTTGGCAGGTAGGATAACAAATGTTAACATTATATTTAGGAACATTGACAGAAGCCCATTTTACGCCGCTATTGGCGTTATTATCTAAAGTAGAACATCTTGCAGCATCTCCTACTGCAAAACAGAGATCGCCAATTTGCTTCATGTCAGCATCTTTACAATCATTGTTAGCTAGATCATCGTGCGGATAAGAGGCATAGGGCACTTTAAAACCACCGTAGCTTTTACCGCCAGAATCTCCTTTAAATGCAGAATCATAGTATCCGCACCCACTAAGAATAAGCAAAGCAACTAAGAGTATCCCAAACAACACCGTCTTTTTGAACATGATATCACCAATAATCTTTTTTAGAGAAGTAGAATTTTGTTGTTTATATATTTTATGCTTGCTTTTAATGGAAAGATTTATTAACACATGTTAAATAATATTAACACATGTTAGAGATACTTAACACTTTCGCACCGTTCTTCGAAGATTCTTATAGATCAATCTCAGTTAGAGAATATGCAAAATTAGTAAAAATAAGCCCTCCCACTGCTTCCAAGATTTTAAAAGAGTTTACAAAAGAAAATTACCTACAACAAAGAGGAGAGAGAAAGCACTTATTTTTTACCCTAAATATAGAAAATGAAACCGTGATCGATCTTTGCCGGCTGTATTGGAAACAGAGACTGCAAAAACTAAGCCAAGAATTTCAGAAAAAATTAACTGGAGCAAGCGGGATACTATTTGGTTCTTTGGCTAAAGGGGAAGCAAAATCAAATTCCGATATAGATCTGGTCATCTTTGCTCCAGAAAGAAAAAATATTGATCTAAAACCATTTGAAAAACAACTAGGCAGAAAAATTTCTCTCTATTGGTTCAAATCCCTTAACGAAGTACAAAACGAACATTTACGCAATAACATTTTAAATGGAATGCTCCTTTTTGGTAAATTGAAGTGGCTATGAATTGGAACACCTGTTTACGACAAAAAGAAGCAAAGCTGATAAAGCCTGACTTGGAGATGGCTGCTTCGTTAGAGAAAACAAGTGCCAACAAAACCTTTTCTTCGCAACTTTTAGAACTTACGGAAAAAACTGTTGCCTCTAAAATATCCTTGGATTACGACTCGGTGAGGGAATTATTAGAAGTGATTGCTTTACGCAGGGGATTTAAAATTTATAACCATATTTGTTATACTGGCTTCTTGAAAGAAATCATGAACGAAACAGAACTTGCAGAAGAATTTGATGAACTACGAATTATACGTAATGATATCAATTACTATGGAAAAGAAGTTTCCATCATTGAAGCAAAGGAAGTGTTAAAAAGATTACATAATCTTCGAATTAAACTTCTAAAAATTACTTCGATTTCTTAAACGCAGCCTTGATATCTTTCTCTTCCCAGCCGCGTTTCTGCAGGGAAATGCGCATGTCCTCGTCAGAAGTTCCTTTCTCACGTTCTAGGCCAATCCATTCTCGCAC
>DATDUF010000088.1:0-3483 GCA_035290485.1 Candidatus Nanoarchaeia archaeon | reverse complement strand
ACCAGAAAGCCTCGTCTTTTAAGACGGGGATGAATGGCTTTCTAGCCTATTTATGTCACAATAGGCGGGGTTAAGAAATCGTCTCTTTTCAAGCCACGGACTTTAGTCCGTGGTGAGACGATTTCCCGCCTATTCATGACTCTTATTGATCTCTTTGGGTTTTGTCCTAGGTATGACCCTAACCAACCTCTTATAGCACTTTATGTTGAAGGCTTTCGACCAAGATTTTTAAGGGAGAATTTACATTTTGCGATGAATATAGGATATTCAGGAAATAATAGACATGATAAAATTAGCGACCTAAAAGATTATCTTGAGCAGCGCATGTTACAACAACCTGAATACAATTACACTTACAGATCAAGAACAGAAATAAAATAACTACTTCCCAAATCGTCTTTCTCTTTGACTAAATTCTGCTAACACTCTAACTAAATCTTCTTTCTCAAATTCCGGCCAGTATTTGTCTAAAAAGAACCATTCGCTATACCAGGACTGCCATACTAAAAAGTTAGAAGTTCGTTTTTCTCCACCAGTTCTGATGATCAGATCCGGCTGACTTTGTAATTGTAAGTATTTAGAAAAGGTAGTTTCATCAACTTCTTTAAGTTTGCCTTCTTTCAATATTTTATTGACTCCATCGATTATCTCTTCTCTTCCGCCATAGGCCATGGCAAAATTAGCTATAAAACCAATGTTTTTTTCTGTCTCTGCTTGCAACCGAGAGATAAGATCCTGAACTTTTTGTGGTAGAAGGTGGATTCTGCCGATAAAGTGTAATCGTATCTGATTTTTTTCGATCTTATTCTTAATTTTCTCACTGGTAAAGAATTTACAAAATAAATCCATTAAATAGCTTACTTCCTTTTCTGAACGCTGAAAATTCTGCATAGAAAAAACATAGAGGGTTAATTCTGTAACGCCGAGTTCTTTACACCAATCAAATAATCTTTCTACCTTTTCTGCACCGGAATCATGCCCTTTCCATGGTTCTCGAAGCAGTTTTTTAGCATATCTTCTATTGCCATCAAGAATAATGCCTAAATGGGTAACTTTTACTACCATAATATCTATTTTAAAGTCAATAGTTAAAAAGATTATGGATAATAAAATACCATAATAGATTTATAAGAAAGAACTTTCTTCCTATCATATGCCGGAAATCTTCCCAGAAAGCAGAAATCTTAAAGCGGTACTTGAAGCATATGACTGGACTTTATACTCCTTGCCGGTACCTCAAATCGGTGCTGAACCTTTAACTTGGACAGAGATTAATGATCTTGTTCCCCGCAAAGAGTACGAAATTGGCCAAAAGTATATTCTTCTTCCTCAGCCTGACAAGAAAAAACCACTATCTGAAGCGTATGCAGAGTCAAGAAGAAGTTACATTATTCCTGCTTTTCGTGTTCCTCAGGTAGGAAAAGAATTTGACTTTGCTGCTTCAGAAAAATTTTCTTTTGGCGGTTATGATTTTTATTTTTTGAGCCACGTCCAATTTGAACCAGAAAGAGTTATCACCTTCGGCGACCCTTTACTCTACCCCCCTCATTCCTCAGTTATTCATCTTCCTCGAGAGCGAACACTTGATGCATTTACCTGCTATTTCGGAACGGTCAAGATCGAAAATAATGGTTTTCCAACTTTCCTGCGAAGAAAAGTGGTGCTTAATTGAATGATCCCAAGCTTTTCTGTTCTTCCAGCTTTTTAGCTTTGATCCTGCGGATCATCTCATCATCTTTTTCTAACACGGCTTGGATTTCCTTGGCTCGTTCTACTACTTGTATTGGCAATCCGGCCAATTTAGCCACGTGAATCCCGTAACTCTGGTCTGTACCTCCTTCAATCAGCTTATGTAAGAATATGACTTCACCGTTCTTTTCTTTAACGGCAATATTATAATTTTTGATACGAGAAAATTTTTCTGCTAACTTGTTCATGACGTGATAGTGTGTAGCAAACAAGGTTTTAGCTTTGGTGTGATTGTAAATAAATTCAGCTACACTCCAGGCGATAGAAACTCCGTCAAAAGTGCTCGTGCCTCGACCGATTTCATCGAGGATAATTAAGCTATGTTCAGTAGCATTATGTAAAATAGAAGCAGTTTCATGCATCTCTACCATGAACGTTGATTGTCCGGAACTGAGATCATCATATGCGCCTACTCTAGTGAAAATCCTGTCCATGATTCCTAAAGCAGCTTCCTCTGCAGGGACAAAGCTTCCCATTTGCGCCATTAATACTATGAGTGCGGTCTGGCGCATGACTGTACTTTTTCCGGCCATGTTTGGGCCAGTTAAAATCATCATCTCTCCATCATTAAGCATAATATCATTGGCGATAAATGATTTTTCTAATTGTTCCACCACTGGATGCCGACCGTTTTTGATCTGGAGCACTTTCTGTTCTACGAATGTCGGACGGACATAATTATTTTCAGCGGCAACTTTAGCTAACGAGCAGATAACATCCAGCACCGCTAGTTTCTGCGCCGCATCCTGAATAGGAGTAGTCTGTTCTGCTATTTTCTTCAATATTTCCTGGAAGAGATTATATTCCAGCTCATTGATCTTCTCTTCCGCTCCCAGAATCTTCTCTTCTTCGATCTTCAATTCTTCAGTGATATAACGTTCAGAATTAGCGGTAGTCTGTTTTCGGATATAATTTTCAGGTACCAGATGAATATTCTTTTTAGTCACTTCAATAAAATAGCCAAAAACATTGGTGTAGCCAATCTTGAGAGTAGTTATACCGGTCTTTGCTTTTTCTCGTTCTTCTAATTGTTGTAAATATCTCTTACTGTTATTTTTGATGTCTCGTAGCGAATCTAATTCTGTATTAAAACCTGGTTTGATGATACCACCTTCTCGTATGGTAATTGGCGCATCTTCCTTGATAGAGGTGTTGATAAGAGTAACAACCTCTTGTGAATCTGGCATGGCCGCTATTTGCTGGAGCAGGTTTCCGGAAAGAGGTTTGATTTTGTTTTTAAGAGGTGGAATCTGCTGCAGTGATTTTGCCAAAGCTGGTAAGTCCCTCGGATTGGCGTTCCCATAATTTACCCGGCTGATTAAACGTTCCAGATCATAAGTCTCCTGCAATAAGGAGATAATCTCCTCTCGAGCAATGATATTTTTGTGTAATGCTTGGAGAGCATCTAATCTTTGTACGATTGCCTCTCTCACCAGTAAGGGTTCTTTGATCCATTTCTTAAGTAATCGTGCACCGGGCGCAGTAACAGCTTTATCTAATACCGACAATAATGTTCCTCGACTAGAATTATCACGGATGTTCTTGAGCAGTTCCAGATTACGGATTGTGCTTGAATCCAATAACATGATAGTTTCGTTGCTGCGGATGGAAATTGTTTTCAGATGGGATAAGGAATTCTTCTGTGTGTCGTGTAAGTATTTCAATAGAGCTCCGGATACACTTGCCAACTGTTTTTCTTCTTCTAAACCGAAGTGGTGCAAGGAAGTAGTACTG
>DATDUF010000087.1:0-2895 GCA_035290485.1 Candidatus Nanoarchaeia archaeon | reverse complement strand
TTTTTTTCTACTAGGGAATTTTCTGCGCTTACCACTACTTTTTTCCAGCCGGCGCTCTCGCCTTTCACCTTAATTTCTGTTTCCTTCTTTTGGTTAATAGGTAAATTAATTATCTCACAAGCCTGCTCCACACAAAAATTTACATCGTCGAGATTAGCATTTCCGCTATTCTTGATGGAACAGCTTATAGTTGATTCTTCTCCCAGCTGGATTTCTTTCTTAAATTGGCAATTGACAGAAATTTTTCTGGAATAACTCTTTTCTTCGTTTTGTACGCTTAGTTCTTCAATCTCCCCCTTAGAATACGTATTTTTTCCGGCCTGAGCAGTAAAGGCATCCTCTACAGAAATGTTTTTCTCAGAATATACTTTGACCGGAAAGGTGTAAACATAATTATCTTTAAGACTCTCGGGAATTTTAATGATCCAGAATGTTTCCCGCACTTCCTTAGGATGAAGAAGAATATTTCTCCTGTTTCTGCCAATCACTTCTACTTCTTTTGGTGCGGCCAGATTTAAAGCCGTGGCGGCATAATAATCTGCATTATTTTTCACAATTCCTTTGATTAAATTATAACTGCCAAAACCTACTTCGTGGGCCAGAAGCTCTTCTTCCAGCTGGATTTGTTCTGGTACAGCAGTTCCTTCTTTTTCAATGTTAACATTAAGATCTAGTTTTCCTTTCTTGAGATCCACGCCATTGGAAATCCATTCGTATTTTACCGCTGGTTCCGTGGGATCAGAGGCATCGCGAAGTTTAATATGAGTTACATCAATGTAACCGTATTGATTAAAAGTGACATCAAAACTTACCCAGCCAATCTCCGGAAAATAAACTTCTGCCCAGCCATGCCCGGCCCAATTTGATCCGGCTACATTTACTACTTCCTGGCTGTTGGTGTAAGAAATGCCGGAAACAAAACGTGCGGGAATTCCTAACGATCTAGCCATGGCCACAAACAAGGAAGTCATTTCATCACAGACTCCTTCTTTATTTTGCAAGACCCAGCTGGCTTTCTGAGAAGCAGATATGGTTACTGTATTTAGGTCGTATTTGATATTTTCTTCCACCCAGCTGGCTAAATTAAACACCACTTTGAATAGGTCATCCTCTCCCTCTGCTAATTCAGCTGCTTTGGCAATGACGGCAGGATTATTCGAGTCGATTGTTTCCGTCGGCTGAAGATATTGTTCCAGTCCTTGGACTTCACTAGTTGCTAAGGGAAATGAAATTTTATCTTTGACCGGCAGGCGCTTATTTTGTGTTTCTATAACCGCAGTATACCCATACTCTTTGCTTTCAATTTTCTTATCCTTCCAGACAAAAGAAATCATATCCTCTTGGGCAACTCCCTCGCTGGTAAACTGAATTATCTTTTGCCGCTCGCTTTCCTTTGGATACAGAAGAAGATTGGCGCTAGCTTCCTTGATACTGGCTCCGCTTTTTGTAGGCACTAATTCAAAAGAACCATCAACCTTTAATTTTAAATCCAAAGAATTCATGGAATAAATATCTTCTTGCGCCAGAACTGAGGAAATTAGTAGGAGTAATATTACTAGCATCAACACCTTCTTTTGCATGATTTTTTGAAAGGTTAGGGGAATATAAATGTTTTGCATCTAAACGTTTTTAAAATACTCTAGTAACACTATCCTATGTCTAAAGCAATAGCACTTCTCTCTGGGGGAATAGATAGCCCAGTAGCTATCCACCAGCTGCAATCACAGCTAGATATCATTCCGGTGCATTTCCATCAGCTTCCCTTAGTTGATGAATCAGAAATAGAAAAAGTCAAAGCCTTAGCTAAACATCTGAAAGTCAAAAAATTGTATTTGTTACCGTTTACTCCTGTTCTCAAAGCCTTGGTAGAAAAATGCAATCACAAGCACTACTTCATTTTGTCAAAAATTGCTATGTTCCGGGCCGCAGCCATGATTGCTAAAACAGAAAAAGCAAATTTCCTCATTACTGGAGAGAATCTGGCTCAGGTTTCCAGCCAGACCTTAAGCAATCTGACTTCCATCACTACTCATGTGCCTATGGAAATTGTACGTCCGTTATTGACGTATGACAAGCAGGAAATAATTGAAGTGGCCAAACAGATTGGCACTTACGATTTATCTAAAGGACCAGAGATCTGTAACTTGTTAGGCCCGAGAAAACCATCTACTAAATCCAATCCGGAAGAGATAAGCATCGAACTTGAGAAACTAGATTTGAAAGGATTGTTACAAGAATGTATTAACAAAGGCGAGATATTGGAGGAATAAAATGACTGACATCATCAAAGCATTACACTGGCGATACGCAACCAAGAAATATGACCCTAAAAAGGTTCCCGAAAAAGACGTTGACGAATTATTGGAAGTATTACGCCTAGCTCCAAGTTCTTTCGGATTACAACCTTGGAAATTTATCGTGGTTAAAAATCCAGAGTTGCGGGCAAAATTAGCTGCTTTCAGCCAGCCTAAAGTAGCTGAGTCATCTCATATCATTGTCTTATGTGCACGCACTGATGTGAATGAAAAATTCATCAAGCATTACGTTGAAAGCACTGCTAAAATCAGAAAAGTCCCGATTGAGTCATTGAAAGGATTTCATGACGGTATGATTACTTCCATGAACAACATGACTCCAGAGAAAAGAATTGAATGGAGCAAGAAGCAAGTCTATCTTGCTTTAGGAATGCTCTTGGAAGCAGCGGCTTTGAAAGGTATTGATGCCTCTCCGATGGAAGGTTTCATGCCCGACAAATTCGATGAGATTCTTAATCTCAAGAAAGAACATGCTACTGCTGCAGTCTTGTGTGCGTTAGGATATCGCGCTGCAGATGATGGATTGGCAAAAGCAGCAAAAGTGCGCTTTCCGAAAGAAGAAGTTATTGTCGTGAAATGA
>DATDUF010000086.1:0-4841 GCA_035290485.1 Candidatus Nanoarchaeia archaeon | reverse complement strand
CATAGCAATTCCAATATGTGCTTCTTTTAAAGCGGGCGCATCATTAACCCCATCACCTGTCATGGTGACAATTTCTGCGTTGGATTTTAATGCTTTTATTATCTTTAGTTTGTGTTCAGGATTAACTCTTGCAAAAATAGTAATTGTGCCTATTATTTTTGTCAACTCATCATCAGAAAGATTGTCCAGCTCAATCCCTTCCATTATTTTTCCATGTAATCCTATCTCCTTAGCAATGGAAATGGCGGTTTCTTTATTGTCTCCAGTTATCATCTTAACCTTAATTCCTGCATTATAGCATTGACCGATCGCTTCTTTTACCCCTTCACGAGCAGGATCTTCCATTCCTGCGCATCCCAAAAAGACCAAATCATCTTCAAAATGATCTCTGGTAGAGGTATTCACTTTTTTATATGCAAAGGCTATAGTCCTTAGTGAATTAGAAGTCATCTTCTTATTAAATTCAAGTATCTTCTTTTTTTCTAAATCAGATAATACGGAGATTTTCTTATTTTTCTGGATGAATTTGCATTTTTTAATCAAATATTCTAATGCACCCTTGGAATAAACAACTTTTTCCTTGTTTATTTCGCACAATACCGACATCATTTTTCTCTCAGAATTGAATGGAATCTCTTGGACTCTTTTAAATTTTATATCTTCCTTAAACAATCCTGCCTTTACACCCATAATTAAAAGTGCAGATTCGGTAGGAGAGCCAATGGTTCTAAATTCCATGTCCTCTCCAGTTCTTTCTATTATTGAATCATTGCATAAGACTGCATTATATATCAGATTTCTTAAAGTGGGCTCATTATTGGCATCTATCTTTTTATGATTATGTAAAAAATCTCCTTTTCCTTCATAACCAGTTCCCGTAATCTCATAAAATGTGTTATTTGCAAAGATTCTTTTGACCGTCATCTCTCCTTTGGTTATAGTCCCAGTCTTATCAGAGCATATTACTGTTGTCTCTCCAAGAGTTTCTATTATAGACATCCTATTTACTATAGCATTTTTTTTAGCCATGTGATGCGCGCCTGTAGCCAAGGTAGTTATTAGAACTACAGGAAAACCTTCTGGAAATGCTGAAACTGCCAAGGCAATGACTAAAATTAAAATACCAAGGATTGCTTCTTCATTCAATAATGTGCTTCTTGAAAGCATAATCAAGCCGGTCAAAACAGATATTATGATTGCTAAAAAGACCATATACTTTGCAATCTTATTAACTTTTTTTTGGAGAGGCAATTCTTTTTCGGTAGAAGAAATTAAACCGGCAATTTTTCCAAATTTGGTATTCATCCCAGTATGCATAACCTTTGCTGCACATCTGCCATTGACAATATAAGTTCCCATAAAAACTAAATTCTCGTCTGAACACTTTTTTTCAGAACCTATTTTCTTACTTACTTCTTTTGATTCTCCGGTCAGAACAGCTTCATTTACTCGCAATTCCTTTTCTTCAATCAATAAGCAGTCAGCAGGAATCTTTTCCCCATTTCTTAAAAGGATTATATCTCCTGGAACAATAATCGCGGATTGAATCTCCTGCTCTTTTCCATCTCGGATCACTATTGAAACCGGAACAAGCATGTTTTTCAAGGCATTAATTGTCTTCTCCGACCGATATTCCTGGATAAACCCTACAGATATAACCATAAAAATTATTACAAGAATGGTGTATGCAGTTACAGATTTGCCTACAAAAAAAGAGATGAACATTGCAACTGCAAGCAAATATACCATAAAATTGCTTTTAATCTGCCGTAATAGAATCTTTAAAGGAGTAGTTTTGGAGATATCCTTAATTTCATTCAGACCGTACTTCTCAAGCCTTTTTTCAGCCTCTTTTTTAGTCAAGCCTTTTTCCTTAAACATAATCTACTTTAAAATAATAAGGTATATAAGAATTCTCTTTTCCCCGGAAAAAAGCATTATGTCAGTTAGGACGACGCTCCCCCAGTTTTACACAGCAGGAAATTTTAAATAGGTAATCAATATCTAATTATCTTTATGGAAACTTTTAAACACATCGGTTTGGAATTGATTTTGATTTTTTCAGCAGTGTTAGTTTTCAGAAGCCTTTGGACAATAATGGACCGTATCCAATTACTTAATGAAACTTATGTCCTTATCATCTTATTGATAGTTGGGACTATTCTTTCAATATTTGCAGTACATGAACTTACCCATGTAGATTAATCTTGTCTTTATCCTAGGATAATTTCTTTAGATAGAAAATTCATTTAATCTTTAGTAAAATACCTCTCCAGCACCACAATCCATAAAAAGCCTTTCTTAACGGCATTATCATGCTTCTGGAAATTATTCTTGCTCTTTTCTTGGGTGTTTTCATCGGTATCTTCACCGGCTTATTTCCCGGCGTGCACGTCAACATGGTTTCAGTGCTGCTGATTTCTTTCTCACCACTCCTATTAACCATCACTTCCCCCATTGTGCTAGCAGTTTTCATCATCAGCTTAGCAATAACTCATACCTTTCTCGATACTATTCCCAGCATTTACTTGGGCGCGCCAGATGAAGGGCAAGCCTTGAATGCTCTTCCAGGTCACAGATTATTATTACAGGGTCTCGGACATAATGCCGTCATCTATACCCTGATCGGTTCCTTTGGCAGCTTGCTCTTAAGTGTCATACTTTTTCCATTATTCATCCTCAGCATGGACAAATTATCTGCTCTGGTCAGTAATATTATCGGCTATCTTTTGATTGTGATCATGGCCTACATGATCTTCCGTGAGAAAGGAAAATGGCTGAAGAGTTTAGTGGTCTTCCTTCTTGCCGGAACGCTGGGAATTTTAATTTTTAGTGTTCCCAATTTACATCAGCCTTTATTTCCGCTCCTTTCCGGTTTGTTTGGTTTTTCTATTTTAGTAGAAAGTTTACGTCAGAAATCAACTATTCCCGTACAGAAAGAAAGCCCACTCACTATTTCCAAAAAGAACATGCTCAAATCAATTTCCGCCGCATCTGGAGTAGGATTTCTGGCTGCGTTCCTTCCAGGCTTTGGATCTTCACAGGCCGCAATTATTTCCACTAATGTGGTCGGAGACATTGGTGATGAAGGATTTCTTTCCTTAGTTGGTGGAATCAACACCGCCAATATGTTAATCTCGATAGCTGCTGCGTACGTACTCCAAAAAGCCAGGAATGGCGCGATTGTAACTGTACTGGAATTGTTAGGTGGAGTTGGTTTCAACGAAATGATGCTCTTCATCGGCGTCTCTCTGGTTGCCGGAGGATTAGCCACTCTTCTCACTTTGTATTTATCAAAAGTATTTTCCAAATATATTGTCAAAGTAAATTACACGGCTATCATCATCGGCATCTTAGTCTTCATTACTTCCTTAGTATTTTTCTTTGACGGCTTTATTGGATTAATTATTTTATTTACTGCTACGGCCATCGGACTGATAACTTCCTTCTTCAAAGTTGGCAAGAATCACTTGATGGGTTGCTTGATCTTGCCAGTGATATTGTTTTTCATATTATAGAATTATTTCTTCAACTCTTCCGCCAACAATCCGGTCACATCAATCCCATTAGTCGTATGCTCAATACAATTAGTTGTAACTACTTTGGTAACACCAGCTTTTTTCATCTTTGATAAAGCACCTTCTACCAGCAATCCATGCACCCCAATAGCGGTAATGCTTCTTGCTCCAGCCGTTCTGGCTTTCTTGGCCGCTTCGGCAATAGTATGGCCGGTAGAGATGATGTCATCAACAATAACCACGTTCTTTCCTCGCAGTTCAACTGACTTGGTCATCTTGGAAGTAACATGCCGAGAACTATATCTGGTCTTTTCCAACACGGTTGATTCCACGCCAATGCGTTTGGCAATCGCTTCTGCCCATTGATATGATTCCCAATCAGGGCCAATGATCACTGCATTAGGAATTTTCTTTTGCACATAATCGGCAATAAGTAAGTTAGCGGTAAGATTCTTAGCCGGAACCGTAAACACTTCTTTCATTGATCTGTATCTATGTAAATGCGGATCGATTGTAATAACTTTGTCCACAGAATTATTCAGCAATTTTGCCATAATCTTGGAAGAAACCGCTTCACCGGGATGAAAGCGTTTATCTTGGCGCATGTAAGCCAGATAGGGCGCAGCAAGAATTACTTTCTTGGCTCCTAGATCTTTGGCTGTTTCTGCCGCAAAAACAGTCATCAATAACGATTTTTCTGGGTTTGGCTGATAAGAATGCACAATCACTACTGTTTTTCCTTTAACATTTGTATTAAACTTCAGATAGGTATCTCCATCGGGAAAAGCAGAGATAGTTAATGGTGAGAAAGGTACTTTTAGTTTTGCCGCTAGAGATCTTGCGATCTTTACAGAATTCCCGCAACTAGTGATGATAATTTTGATGCACCTCTTTTATCCAATTAAACAGTTATGGTATATAAAAATAACGAAAAAGAAACCTTTAATAATCGAAGAATTCTTCTTCTTGGTATGAAAAAGAGGTTTGCATTTTTAGTAAGCTCGATTATTATCTCTTTGTTAATGCTTTCTTGTTCACCGCAAGTTCCAGAAGTTGCTGAAGAAACTGTGGCAGAAAATATTCCTGCACCGGCAGTTGAAGAGGCGCAAGCATCTCCAGAAGCGGCAGAAACCGCACCGGCTCCGATTGTCGAAACTCAGGTAGCGGAAGAAACTAAAACGACTGAACCAGAATATTCTATCATCTATCCCAAACTAAAATACGAAGGCGCGTATAATGGGCCGTTGTACGGCACCTCGGAGCAGGTAGGATCAGCTTCTATGGATACTTATTTTCAACTTCTGGACAAGAATGGCATCAATT
>DATDUF010000085.1:0-8860 GCA_035290485.1 Candidatus Nanoarchaeia archaeon | reverse complement strand
TCTCTAAATCCCCCATACAAAAGGCGCAGAAGAGGTGGTTTATATTGTTTTTGGTTGCCTTACGAAGGTTATTCCACTAAATGAGGATTATTGAACCTGGTAATTCTGGGAATGAAATTTCTTCCGCTTATGGCATTGTTGTAGGCCCAGCTTCTTCCTTGCAATAATTCTGCTGGAGAAGCGTAAATTAAGAAATAATCTTTAAAATTAGGCTTTTCTTGTGATAGTAACTCTTTACAATCTTTTATAATTTGTTCTTTAAAGGGATTATTATCAGGATCAAAGGTAAGAGGATCGAAATTTTTTAGTTGCTCTACATTTTCTGTGGTAAACCATCTAGCTTTTCCCCAATCTCTTCCTTTAATTGATTGATAACCTCCTCCCGGAAGTTTTTCAAAAGCAGGCAATTCCGGAGTGAAATTCACTTTTAGGGATATTTTTCCTGCTTCGTCTTCAATTTCGATTTCTTTCTCATATTTTCCTAGGAAATACCGATCAGTCAATTCTCGTTGCTCTCTATTCTCGCCAGTTATATCATATTCTCTTGCTTGTCTTCTTCCATTTTCATCAATAATAAGCCAATTTCCTAAAGTAATTCCTTCTTCTAATGTTTTTTGGTACAAAGTATTATCTAAAGTAACTGAACCATTAGGGCTTCTCACCAGCATGAATTCTTTTTGTGGATCAAAGGCTAGAGGCTTATCAAAAACAATTGCTTCTCCCCATTCATGTCCGCCAAAATATACTGAATGATTTTTAACATCTATAGAATTTTCAAATCCACCGTACTGGCAATAGAGAGAATCTCCGTTTCTCATGAAAGACATTTTTCCTTCTATAAATCGTTCATCTTTTTTAGGAGTTCCAAGAGAAAGATGGGAGAATAATCGGTTATAGTCAAACATAACTGTGAAGATTTGCACTTCTTTCAACTGTTCCCCTTTCCACTCTTCAATAACTTTTTTACGGGTATTCGAATCAACTAACTTGATTGACTCTATATCTTGTCTTTCGGTAGGATGAACGGGAGAAGCAACTATTAAATCCAGACTTTCTACTAAATCTCTAGTTAATAATCTCATGATTAATTTTGATTTAATCTTATTTTCTTTATAAAAATGATGAAACTCTTTCTAATTCCAGAAATTCTTCTTCTTGCCGATGAACATAAAGCCGATGTAGAGCCATACTGCAGTGATAAAGAATCCATAGATAAAAAGATAGGTTATCAAGGATACGAGGGTTCGGCCATGGTTGGTGATTCTTTCTTTAATCAGTTTGTAAGAGTAGATCATGACAAAGAAACTGATGGCCATCAAGGTAGCAGCTATAAATAATCGTGAGAAAGGCCAGGTGAGGATATGAGCTTCAAAATGAAAGTTCCTGATCAGGGTAAGTAAATCAAAATTGATGTCTTTCAAGTAGGAAAAAGTGCCTATGGCTTTGGCCAAGAGCGCTTGTAAAAAAGTTCCTACCAGGACAATGGCGATAATTCCGGACAAAATAATGGTAGGCATCCGGACAATGCCGAAGTCGCCGTACTTTTTGTTGAAGATCAGGCTGCGATATTTGATGCTGTTATCAACTGAACCTTTGTACCAGCGGGTGCGCTGGCGGAATAATTTTTTCCAAGTAGTAGGAACCAGCGTTTCCACCACGGTATCAAAGGTCTGCATAATCTTGTATTGGTGCTTCTGCAGGCGGATGGCTATTTCCAGATCTTCAGTAATAGTGGTTTCATCATAACCGCCGAGGTCTTTGATTATTTTTGTTTTATAGACACTAAAGGGACCGGGAGTGACGTGAATGCAGTCTATCTTAGCATTTAAGAATTTGTAAAACATATTGACGACGTATTCATACCATTGCACTTTTTGTAGAATACTTTTGGGATTTTTAACTTTCAGCAGCGGACAAACTGCAGCGATATTCTGATCTTGGGCAAAAATAGGAAGCATGGCTTTCAAGGCATTGGGAGCGATGAATGAGTCAGCATCGAGACAGGCAAAATATTCTCCCTGTGCTTTAGCCAAGCCTACATTCATAGCTCTCCCTTTTCCGGGAGTTTCCTGGCTGATCATAATTATTTTTTGGGCAGGATTTTGAGCAATAAACTTTTCTACGATTTCCGTGGTCCGGTCGGTGCAGGCATTAGGAACAACAATAATTTCTATTCTATCTTTAGGATAATCAAGATCTACCAAGGATTGCAAAGTGGCCAGAATAGATTTCTCTTCATTATGAGCAGGTACGATGGCAGTGAAGGAGGGAAATTGCGGGCTGGGTTTTGTTTCTTTTCCTTGCTTTTTTTCTTCTCGCGAAAATAAGACCAACAACCAAAAGATAGAAAGAAAGAGGAGCAGGAAATAGGTTACGAATAAGATTACATCAAGGAAGGTAATTATCATTTCTTTGCCTCAAAAGACCACACTTCAGCATCATTGGTAAAATAAAGCAATTTAAATCTTTCGTTCTGCAGCAGGAATAAGAATCCTTGCTGGGAAGGGAGTTTCTGCTTCATCTCTTCTGAAATATAGATAATAGAGACTTTATTTTTTTCTAAGAGGGGAAATAATTCGTTGATATATTCTGCCTTAAAGATCTGCTCGGACAAATCGTATTGGTCCTGATAATTTTTATGGAGAGCAAAGACTGGTTTTCGCTGGGCGAAGTAACTGATGTAATAACTGTTTTCCGGCGCGGAGAGGACCACGGCATTTTCGTCAGTATTGCGTTCTATCCATTGCAGCGCTTTTTGATCCAGGGAAGTGGGATGATAATCTGAAAGCCGATTTACATATGAAACTGTGGAAAAGGCCATTCCCAACAACAATAAGAGTACTACTGCGTTTTTGAGAAAAGATAATTTCCAGTTTTGTTCCAGCAAGTAGAGGAAACCAGCGGCAGCAAGCATGACCATAAGCAGGGAGAGAAAAAAGACAGTGTGAGTGTTAATCAGATAGGCCGTGACTGAGATTGCCAAAGCCGGGATGATGACGAGAAGATTTTTTTTCTTCCAGTTGGGAATAATGCCAATCAGAGCCAGAAGAATAGAAAAGAACCCTGCGCCGCTGAATGCGCCTAGCTCGGAAATAAAATCAGCTGCTTTAATTTGAAGCAAAAAAGGTCCGATAAAAAAAGGAGCGCCCAGCAAAGTAGCATTGGCGATCAAAATAGCAGCAATAGAGATAAGTAATATCATGGTGAATTTTTCTTTACTTTTTTTGAGGAGATAACTATAACTTGCAATTCCAGCCAGCAGGAGCAAGGCGCTAAAAGTATCAATAGCGGCAGCCAAAAGGAAGGGAATAAAAGCCAGATATTTTTTCTTTTTTTCCAAGAGCATTAAGTTTGCGCCCATGAGCACTACCAAGAGATAAATCGAATAGGAAGAAATGGAAACAGCAGTAAATAAAAAAGTCGGCGTAAGAAGGTAAAATAAAACCATGAAAAAGATTTTTTTCTCAGCGATTTGCTTTTTTCGAGCCAGAGCATAGCCTAGCAGTACTGTGCCTAAGGAGATAAGCGGGGGAAGCAGGAAGGAAAGTTGCTCAGGAATAATCCTGAAAAGTAAAGTTAGGGGATGGTATCGTAGCTCGGTCCTGGCAGAAGAAAGAAAATAATAACTTTCTCCACCCACCAGCAGCGGTTTTTCATGCACAGAATTTGAAAAGAGGGTTAAGCCTGAGAATATAATTAACAGGGAACAGAGATATATTTTTTGATAGCGAAGGATATGGCTGAAATACGGACTGAGATGTGAATGATCCTTTGTTGATGTTTTGTTATTCATAGTTTAGTTGTTTGTGGTGGTGTAAATTGGTATTTTAGTATGTATTTAGGTTGGCCCTAATTGACATTTGAGTTTGAAGATAGTTGTTTCATTTTGATACAAGGTCTCGAAACAGGATCGGGTAACGTAGGGCAGTTCTCGCTTAAGTTTATATTTTTCTTTTGCTGAAGGTGTAAGAACAAAATATTCGATGCCATAACGTCCGGCTAATTCCAAGACTTCAGTTCGGAACTTAGTAGTATATAATGAAGTAAGAGCTTGAAAACGTGTTTCTGCATCATGAACTAACATAAAGCGGTCATCCATCAGATTTTTCCTTTTGGCATAATAACTAACCAGATGTCCTTCGTCTAAGGTTGCTAGTACCGTGGTAGAAGGCGGCGTGTTTTCATTGAGCCATTTGAAAGCCTGGACTTCTTCCGGAGAAGGTACATCCTGCAGCCGGGCGGTGTTAATTGCCGGTAATACGGTAGAAAAAAGTAAAATGAAAATAGTTAATGGTAAGAGATATTTCTGATATTGAGATAATTTTGTTTTTTGCATGTAGGTCTCGATATCTTGGTAAAAGATGGCAAAGAGAATGGCTAGCACTACGCTGAAAAAGGCCAGCGATTGCTTGAAGCGGATTAATCTCAGCCAAGTCAGGATGCTGGTAGCCAGTACTAGACTAATCAGCAGGAATGATTTCTGATTTTTGAGTTGGAATAAAGAACGATAGACCACCACTGCTCCGGCCAGGAAGGGAACAATGCTTACTAAAACTAAGGCTACCCCGAGAGAAAACTTAGGGAAATATTGGGCAATGATGGTTGAGGGAATATTCTGCCAAACGAAGGAAATGCCTTCGTCTAAAAGTGATTTTTTAAAGAACAGGAATTGAACCCAGAGATATAAAAAGAGTGAAAACAGTATCACTTCTACTTCTTCGCGGTAAATTTTTTTTCCTTCCATAAATGAGAGCAGGGTATAGATACCTAAGCCCAGCAGCATGATCCCGGCTAAGGAGCTGGTGATAGAAAGAAGGAAAAAAACGGCAGTATAAAGGTAAATGTGTTTCATCAGTTTGGGATCGTTTTTCTTTGCTTCTTCTTCAATGTTTAAGTAAAGATAGATCGCGGTAAAAATCAAGGGAAGGAACAGAGTATTTACGGTAAAGCCGTTGGTGAAAAAAAGAATAGGCAGGAAGCCGGCAATAAAAGCGGCAATGAGAGAACCAACTTCATGATTGGTTATTTTTTTACTGATCAGATAGGTAATAGGAATGAGCAGAGCAATAAGCAGGTTGGGCAAGATTTTAGCGACTAGTGGAACCGGAAGGAAGAGGCTGAAGAAAGCTGCAAGGTAGTAAAAGAAAGGCAGAAAGGTTGTTTCTCTTCCACCATAGGAGAGAGGATCATGATAAAAAGGCAATCCTGTTTCTACAATATGTTCTACTTCCCGCAAATGAAAATATGATTCATAGGTGAACTCGGGAATCATAAAGGCAAAGATTAAGCGTAGCAGTAGAACAGCTAAAAAGATACCTCCTACTACCATGATTGGCTTTTTCATAAGCGTAAAGGTAGTAAGGATTCGGGTTTTATAAAGTATGGGGTCTTTAAGAAACTAAACATTTTTCTTAGATTGCTTTCGTAACCTTTATATCTATTCTTTATCGGAGATAAGAAATGACCAAAATTTCTACCGGAGCAGCATTTCTAGATGCACTACTGGAAGGCGGTTATGATTCTGATATTCTGACTACTATCTTTGGACCTTCCGGAGCCGGAAAAACGAATCTTTGTCTGTTGGCCGCAGCACGAATTGCAGAATCCGGCAAGAAGGTTCTTTTCATCGATACAGAAGGCGGCATTGCCGTGGAAAGAATAAAGCAGATCAGCACAGATTACAACCTGGTCTTGGACAAGATTATTTTTCTTAATCCAGTTACTTTTGTGGAGCAGAATGATATTTTTGAAAAGGTAAAAGTCATGGCTAATGAGCAGATAGGAATGATTGTAGTTGATTCTATTTCCATGCTTTACCGTTTAGAATTAGGAAAGAGTGATGAAGTGTATGAAGTTAACTCTGCTTTAGGAAGACAGATTGCATACCTGGTGGAAATTGCCCGGAGAAAAAAAATTCCGGTCTTGATCACTAATCAAGTCTATGCTGATTTTGATCATCGCGATGAAGTCAAGATGGTGGGCGGAGATTTGCTAAAGTATGGATCGAAATGTCTGCTGGAGATAAAACGTGGTGAAGAATTCCGGGAAATCATCTTGCGCAAGCATCGTTCCCTGCCGGAAGGAAAAAGAGTAAAGTTTAAAATAGTAGAGCGAGGAATTGAGCAATCATGAGCAAAAAACTAGAAGCAATAATAGGTGTAGGCGCATTTTTATCAGCCGTAACAAGCAGTGTGGCGTATGGGATGTCAGATGCTAAAGGACATCCTATACCAGGTAGAGAATATGTTTGGCCATTACTTGGAATAGCAGTATTTTCATTTGGTGCTAAACCGCGAAGTCAAAAAGAAAAAATTGACCTTCCTGTAGGTGCGGTTTACACTTCCATCACCGCCGGGATAAGTGCCGCTTCTTATGCGGTTGGATATCTTCTTGGCTTGTAATTTATCCAAATATTTATAAATAATCTTCAAAATAAGATACCTAAAGCCGACGTTCATCTCAGAGTTGATGGACATAGCTGTGTGAGGCAAAAAATAACACAGACAAGAAGTGAAGTTATTACTTACTTATTCTTGTTTGTATCATAAAAATATAGGAGAAAAACAATATGGCAGAAGAACAAGAAACATTATTATTGGATTCCAATGAGTACTTAAAGTCGGGTATTCACATCGGAACTAAATTTAAAAACAAGTACATGGCTAATTTTATTTACAAAACTCGTCCGGATGGATTGAGTGTTCTTAACTTAAAAGAAATTGATAAACGCTTGCGCTTAGCAGTAAATTTGTTATCAAAATATGCTGCCAAAGACATTCTAGTAGTCAGCAGAAGAGAAAATGGCTGGAAAGGATTGAAGAAATTGCACCAGCTTACCGGGATCAGAGTCATCACCGGTCGATACCCTCCGGGAATTTTGACTAACACCAACTTAGAAACATTTTGGGAGCCGAAGATCATTGTAGTCTGCGATCCATGGACTGACAAAAATGCAGTTCAGGATGCAGCCAAGATGGGAATTCCAGTTATTGGCCTTTGCGACACTAACAACCAAGCTAACGATGTTGATTTAGTTGTTCCTTGCAACAACAAGGGAAAGAAATCAGTTGGCCTGGTCTTCTATGTTATTGCTAAGGAATACATGAAAGTGAAAGGAATGCTCCTGGGCAACGAAGAAATGTCGGCCAAGATGGAAGATTTCATCGAAGAATAAATTTTTATATTATTCTTTTCCTTGTTTTTTACAATTATTTTGTTTTGCTATCCTTTATTATCTTCCATAACTTATATAAACGATTTTCTTTCTGTCTAAAGCATGAAGAAGGTTGTGGTTATTGGCGGCGGCACAGGTAATTTTACGGTTCTTAACGGCTTAAAGAAGCACAATATTGACTTGAGTGCGATTGTTTCCATGGCCGATGACGGTGGCAGTACCGGCATTTTACGAGATGAGTTAGGTGTTCTTCCTCCCGGCGATGTACGGCAATGTCTAGTAGCGCTATCTGATTCCAGCCGCCTGATGCGCAGCCTGATGAATTATCGTTTTGAGCAGGGCAGTTTACAAGGGCATAGTTTCGGCAATTTACTTCTTTCCGCATTGGAGAAAGTTACCGGCAGTTTTGACCGGGCCGTAGAAGAGATGGGCCGGATCATGGCTATCAAAGGAAAAGTTATTCCAGTCACCACCAATAAAGTTCATCTGAAGATGATTCTCCACAATAATAAGATTCTGGAAGGCGAGCATGAGATTGATATCTCTGCAGAAATCGATAAGGGCTTTCAGAGCATTTACTTGGAACCATTTCCGGAAGCAAATTCACGAGCTATAGATCAGATCATGACTGCAGATTTGGTAGTGCTGAGTCCAGGAGATTTGTACACCTCACTGATTCCTAATCTTTTAGTTGATGGAGTAAGCAAAGCTCTCCGCGAGACCGGGGCAAAAAAAGCTTTAGTGGTAAATCTTATGAATAAACGCGGCCAGACCACAAATTTTAAAGTTCATGACTACCTGCGGGAACTGAAACGTTTTATCGGCAAGGATGTTTTTGATTTTGTTTTGGTAAACAACAGTAAGTTTCCAGAAGATTTGATTAAAGTGTACGAGCAGGAGGGTGATCCGGTGTTGAATGATCTGAAAAATGATTCCCGGGTTATTGCGGTGGACTTGTTAAGCAGCGAGATTGTTCAGGCCCAAAAAACCGATGCGCTGAAACGAAGCTTACTGCGGCATGATTCACAAAAATTAGCCAATGAGTTGATGAAAATTGTTGATAGTTTTTAGGGTATGAGGAGATGATGTTTTTCTTCCAAAATCTTTATATTATTCCCCCAATAACAACTAAAAATGCTCATAGTTTTTGACTTAGACGATACCTTATTCCATACCAGCGGACAGATGAAGTATGAAAGCAGATGGCAGGATGTCAAAAACATCACTCCTTTTCCCGGGGTGCATGATTTTTTGAGCACTTTCCAAGCAAAAAAATTTCTGTTGACCTGGGAGACGGATAAGGGCATGCAGGATGCGAAAATAGATCAGCTAGGCATACGCACTTTTTTTAATGAGATAGTCATCTGCTATTCTAATCAAGAGAAGAAAGAATGTCTTGCTAGCATAAAGGAAAAATATCCTCAGGAAAATATTTGTGTGGTCGGAGATAGGATAGATGCGGAGATTCAATTCGGGAATGAATTGGGATTGAAAACAGTACGCTTGCGGTACGGGAAGTATAAAGACATGACGCCGCAGCATAAACTCCAGGAAGCGCATCATACTATCACGGAATTTTTACAGTTGTACAAGGTGCTGCCTACATGAAAGCGGTGATACTGGCCGCTGGTAAAGGAGTGAGGATGATTCCTTTAACTTTAGATAAGCCAAAACCGCTGATTGAGG
>DATDUF010000084.1:0-38365 GCA_035290485.1 Candidatus Nanoarchaeia archaeon | reverse complement strand
AGGAGGACTAGCTCTCTGCCGAAATGCCTCTCCTGCTACTGTTTTAATACCTTCATTACGCTGCAGAACATAAGCAGTGACGCCTAAAATCAGGACAAATAATAATAACGCAACCACCAGTGCATGATGCCGAGAAAATGTATTAGTTGCCATCTCTTTTTATGGTAGTAAATAAAATAACTATTTAAATCTAACTTTTTTGATTTCGGAAAACATACCCCGCTGCTTGCAGCGGTTGAGTAGTATACTGCTTCCAGTTATGTTTTCCGGACGAAAAACCAAGACGCCCCACATCTCTCGCCAGCGGTTTTGTAGCAGATACCCTGCCCAATGGGGCGACTGGGTTTTTCATTTAGTACTATTTTCCTGAATACAAAAATTTAAATAGCAAGATGTTGTTTTTCGACGTATGTATCTTGACATGATGTATAACTTTTATCAGCATCCGGCTAATTTTTTAGTACTTTTAGTTTTGCTTTCCATCTGGGAATTAGTCTGGAAGGGCTTCGGCTTATGGCATTCCGCACAGAACAAGCAGAAGGGCTGGTACATTGCTATCTTACTATTGAATACTGCAGGATTGCTGCCAATTATTTACTTGATTTGGTTCAAACCTAAACAGAAGCGGGAAATGCCCTTGAAATCAGCAACCAAGTCGGTTAGAAGGAAGAAGTAAATTTTACTTGTCTTTAAAGGAGGATTTTTATGGAAAGTGAAACGAGAAAATATTATTGGAGTTGGCAACAAGTGGCCTTAATGGGAATGATGCTTTCTTTTACTGGTTTAGGTGTTTATGGTGCATACAACGCATTAATCCAAATCTCAACACAAAAGCCACAATTAATTCAAAGAAATGTTCTCGGCAATGAACAACCAGAAATTTTTGTTGAAGTCAATGGCGTAAAATATTATTCTCACGTTGATGGCAAAGATATAAGCGATTTGGTTAAGAAATAATTTTACTTTTTATTTTTACTCTCTATTTCATCTCTTCGATCTCGAGTTTCCCTTTCTTAGAACGTACAGTATATTCTTTCTGTTCGCTGAAGCGGCTCATACGGGTGACCCATTCTGGGAGCAGGATTCGTTCGCCGCGGAAAAGCAGATGAGTGATTACTTCCTGGATGGAATCGTTGCTTTCTAATTGCAGCTCTTTCATGACTTTATCAGTAGCAGTCTTCTTTTCGCTCTGCAGGTTCTCTTCTGTTTTCTGATGTAAGAATTTAGCGATTTGATCAGGTAGATCGATAGAGGTAACTTCCATCAGGCCTTGCAATCCCGGAGAGATATTTGCTTCCACTACCAGAGGACCAGTTGGGCCTTCTAATATATCAACGCCGCAGATATCTGCCTTCAGCGCTTTTGCGGCGGCTATGGCCAGGTTGGTTATCTCTCTGCTCAACTGTACGGGCAATCCCGTTCCTCCGGCATGGATGTTGGCTCTTTTCTCTTCCGTCTGTGCTTTTCGTCTCATTGCGGCAACCACTTTGTCGCCCACCACCAGAGCACGGATATCAGTTCCGCTGGTGTCAATGTATTCTTGGATGATAAAAGGTTGATTGAGAGCTCCCAAAGCGTCTAGCAAGGAGGAGGCTGAACTGATGGAATCTGCAAACATAACTCCTTTACCTTGTGTTCCTTCAGGAAATTTCATGACGATAGGATAATTTACTCTTTTGAGCAATTCCTTGGCAGTTTCGGTAGTAGAGGAAAGATAAGTGCGGGGCATGGGAATGTTCTGCTGCTGTAAAATTAAATGAGTGAGGAGCTTATTATGTACCGTCGTAAAGGTGCTGGCTGGGAGAGGCATATAGCTGACTTTTCCTTCCAGCATCGAGGCAATAGAACAGAGCAAATGAGCATAGCGGAAGGATCCTTTTACGTAGACACAATCATAATTATCGAGAGCTTTTCCTTCATAGAAAATACCGCTTTCTTTTCCCAGACGAATTTCTATTTTTTTTAATTCTAACACTTCTACCTGATCGAAATATTTTTTTAGAGCTTCACCGGTCATAAGCGAACTTTTGCTTCCGAGGGAAATAAGTGCTGCTTTCATCTGGTTTCAACTCTCTTCAGAGGATCGATAAGAAAATTTCCTTTTTTGAGAATGTTTTGGCCCAACAATATTCTGTAAGTCATGTGACTTCGGTCGGCTAAAGTGAATTCTTCGTCAATTTTAGTTCCTCGTAGAGTAATTTTAACTTTGATGGTTGGTCTTTTTTTAATGCCGGAAGCAGATTTTACGATCTTAGAACTAATTACCGGACCTAACTGCAATTCTCCAGCCAGAGTATAGTCTATAGAGGAGGAAGTAGCACCGGTATCCACTCGAGCCAACACTTCTGCTTCCTTGCCTTTGCTTCCATGCACGGTAACGTGTTCAATCAATCCTAAAATAACTTTATCTTTCATAGGTAGAGTATTGAGTATGTTTTTTATAATACTTTTGTTTGGATTATGAAGAAAAAACGTGCCCTGGCCGGGATTCGAACCCGGGTCACCGCCTCGAAAGGGCAGTATGATAGTCCGGACTACACCACCAGGGCATGTAGAAAACGGAACAAGGGCTGATTTAAAAAGATTTCTGAACTATCCATAGACAAACAATAAATCATCAATAATTGATTGATCTATTTTTTTCTCACTACCGACACATGCTCCTTCCTGTAATAGAGTATAAGGAACTAATTCAGCTTGATAATACATGATGCTTTCTGGACTAGGAGTATGTCCGAAACCAAAGGTGTGCAAAATTTCGTGGATCTCGACACTAGGATGTCCGCAGCTGCCAATATAAAAGCCCGATGCGCCAAAGCCAGAAGTTTCAGCAAAGCCGGCTAACCCGATCAGATCAATGGTTGCTTTTTTGATGGTGAATCCTTCATAATGGGTAATAGTGGCAACTCCCGCTTCATGGTTGCAGATGCTTTCAGATTCGTAGATGACGCCTTCTTCTTTACGGATATCGATTTTTTTCTGATAACAATCTTTGATGAATTTGCAGGTCAGTTCAATGTTGGCATCTTCTTTGTTATCAACTTTCTGAAATTGCACTACCTTGTCAGTAGCATTTTCAATATTTTCAAAAGCATGATGAATTTTTCTGGATTCATAACTGCCGCAATCTTGCTCGTTGATGATATGATAGGTTATGGGCATATTTTCCCACTGCACTTTTTTTCTTTTATATAACTCTAAGTCTCGAGCGGTGATGTTTTTGCTTATCAGAAGATTCTTTCCGTAATCATAACATTTACAGTTAAATCCGTTATCGCTTTGATTGAATTCAAGCTTGGAAGTTTCTCCTCCGCGCACGAAGTAACAGAAATCAGTACAGTAATTGAGGGTGGTGTTATCTGCCTTGGGAGGAGCTGCAGCCGCAGATTGATTCTGGATGGTTTGATTACTTTTTATTGTAACTATTTCCTTTACGAGTGGAGTGCAAGCACTTAGCAGAAGAACTGTTACCAGCAATCCAATTACTAATGCTTTGCTTTTCATTTTAATCTTACAGCGCTGAAGAAGTTTTATTATTTATATCTTACTTATCTGGACACTATTTATCGGCAGCGGTATTGCAGGCCCTTACCATCATATTAAATAAAAAGGAGTTTCATTCTTATTAAGAAAAGTTCTAAGTGTTTCCAGAATATCTTTGTCTTCCAGCAAGGTGGATGTTCTGATTCTTTTCTGGAAGTGATTTTCTTTTTTGCTGTTGAGGCCGAATTCTTTTTTAATTTTAGATTTAAATAAATCTTTATCCGCGCTGCATTCACCGTAGCAGAACATATTTATCTTTGGAAGAAGATCCTCTTTAAGAACTTTCAGGGCCGGATCATTATCGCTGCTGTAGTTTTCCCCATCGGAATAATAGAAGCAATAAATGTTCCAGTCTTCTGCGGGATATTCTGTTTTGATGATTTCTGCGGATTTTTCAAACGCAGAAGAGGCATAAGTTATACCCTCTAATTTAGTGCCATAAAAAACCGGGCCTTCGACCAGATAGGCCTGATCAGTATGCACAATAAATTTTTCTTCTAAGTGCTTATAGTATCGCCCGATAATGCGTTGCAGCCAGAAATTAGTTAATCTGCAAAGTCGGCGTTTATCTTGGTCCATAGAGCCAGAAACGTCCAGCATGTAGACCAGCAGGGCGGCGGATTGCTTGTCGGGCTGATTAGTGGCAGTGCGATAACGAAAGTCGCGATTGACCGGAACAACTGCCTCTCCTGGTTTATAGTTCCCTGAGGCAGCCATGCGTTTCAAGGCTTCTTTGTAGGTTCTTTTGAAGTTGCGCTGCACTCCTTGTTCAGCAATGGAATTATAATTTGGTTTTTGGGTATGGATGACATGATTACCTTTGGGCTCAAGAAAGGGCAGCTTTAATTCTTCCATTACTATTTCTTCCAATTCACTCATCTCTAATTCAAGATCCATGATCTCTCTGTTCCGTAAACTTCGATCTCCTGCTCCGGAATCGGGATTACCGGACTGATAGGGATCAATAGCATCACCTACTTCGCCATCACCTTGGCCAACTCCGCCAATGTTTATGCCATATTTGAAACGGGGAATTTTGATTACCGGAACCGGGATGCGAATAGTTTCATCTCTGCCTTTGGTTAACAACTCTTCTCGAGAAATGTATTTTTTGAGATGTTCCTTATTTTTGATATAACCTTTAATGAGGCGCTTAAATCGGGCAGCATCCTGAGCAATATTACCTAGAGGCATCTGTTGGAGAAAGAAAAAGAGGAATATAAACATTTAGCATTTAGGGTAAAATTGAATAGTGGTAAAAAGTGTAAAAGTAGTATAACTGGCTTTTTTATAATTAGATTTATAAATTTTCTAGATTCTTAAGGTCTATGGTTTCTTTTACCTATGTCGATACAAGCACAGGCCTGCTCGAAGCGGCTGGAGAATGGAAAAATGTTCCAGAGCTAGCCGTAGATTTGGAATGTGAAAATAATCTTCATCATTACGGTGCATATATTTCTTTAATTCAGATTTCTACCAAACACAAAAATTGGATCGTCGATGTCTTGAAGCTACCTGAGGTAAAGCCTTTGCTGGAAGTTTTTGAAGATGTAAAAGTGCAAAAGATATTTCATGATGTCAGTTTTGATTTTCGTATCCTGGAAGATCAATTTCATTGTCATCCCAGAAATGTTTTTGATACTCAGATCGCGGCTTTGTTTCTAGGAAAAGAGCATCTGGGCTTAGGAGATCTGTTGAAAGAATATTTTAACACTGAAAAAGAAAGTAAGTATCAAATGGCAGACTGGACGAAGAGGCCGCTGAACACAGAAATGCTTTCGTATGCGGCGAAAGATGCCACTCATTTGATTCCCTTACGTGACCTTCTTAAGCAAGAGCTGCAGGCTAAAGGCCGATGGAGCTGGGTGGAGGAAGAGCTCGCAGCGTTGGAAGAAGCTGATTTTACTTATAAGACGCAGACATTTTTAGATGTCCGGGGCGTAAAAGTTTTTACTGCAGAACAGCTCGGTATTTTTCGGGAACTGTATCTGCTGCGAGAACAGCTAGCAAAAAAAGTAAACCGCCCGGTTCATTTTGTGATCAACAATAATCATTTGAAAGAATTTGCGCTCCATCCGCCCCATTGGGATAAATTGCGCGGAGTACATCCAATTGTGCGCAGCCAGGCTGCTCTGTTTCATAAAGCAGTAGAGCAAGGCAAGAAAGAACCATTTTTTGTTCCGGTGCCGGAAAAGAAGCGTTTAACTCCGTTTCAGAAAGAACAGCTGGAAAAATTAACTGAGCTGCAGCATAGTCTGGCAGAGAAAACTAAATTGAAAGGCCACTTAATCATGAATAAAGAGCAGATGCTTAAGATGGTGCTGTCAGGAAGATTTGATGGCCTGCATCAATGGCAGAAGAAGTTAGTTGAGGAGTCAGGGTTTAAGTTGTAAATAGAATTCTACGAATTGAATAAAATTTAAAATAAAAAAATTACATGCCTAGGCTTAAAGGCCAAGGGGTCTGGATAGCCAGCCACATTAAGGCTGCGCCGAGAAGAGCGATGTTCTTCATGAAATTGATTCTTTCCGACATTTTTTGTTCTTCCGGAGCTGCCCAGAAATTGTGCATCTTGAAAGTCACTCCGATGAAGAAGAGAGCGATGCAGAGTACGCCTAACTGAGGATATACGCCGGTTAGAATACTTACTCCTCCTAATAGTAAGAGTATTCCTGAAAGTAACACGGCCCATTTTGCAGCAGGAACATTCTTGGATTTGGCGTAGCCGGTCATCATCTCCCAATGAGTGAAATGATTCACTCCACTGATCAGATAATAGCCTCCGGCCAGTAATCTCCCGATTAAAAATAATACATCATATGCCATTTAATATCACCTAGATGGGAGAGGAAGAAGAGGTTTAAATGCTTTTGCTTGTGAAGTAGTTAAAGAAAACGCCACTGCCCGGATTTGAACCGGGATTTCCTTGCGGAACAGGTTATCTTTGAGGTGGGCTTTATGCCCGCCGTTTGGTGCAGCTTTACGAAGCTGCTTCAAGACCTGCGCAATACCGGATTATGCGACAGTGGCAATATCTGAAAAAGAATGAATTGGTTTTATAAAAGTTTAGGTTAACAAACCCTGCCTTTGCCTTTCTGCAGATATTTCTGATGATATTCCTCAGCTTGGTAGAATATTCCTGCTTTCTCTATATCGGTGATAATCTCTTTGCCTAACTTCTTTTCCATTTCTTTCTTGCTTTTTTCAGCTAGTTTGAATTGTTCCAGGTTTTGATAGAAGATGGCAGATTTATATTGAGTTACTTCTTGCCTCGTCGGATCGTGTTCTTTCCAGAAATGTTTTAGCAATTCTTCAAAGGAGATTATTTTTGGATTGAAGGTAATCTCTATCGTTTCAGTGTGGTCTCCTAGATCGTAATAAGAAGGATTTTTCTTTTTGCCGCCCATGTAGCCGACTCTGGTTTTGCTGACACCTTTTAATTTAGAAAAGTAGTCATCCGGTCCCCAGAAGCATCCTAAGGCGAAAGTGGCAGTTTGCATCTTATTGGATTACTTAATCCTAATTACTTCTAGATTCTTCGGAGCAACTGTCTCTATTCTGAAAGTCTTGTGAATAGATGAGGCTAAATCCAAACAACGTGAGCTTTCTCCGTGCACAATAATTACCTTCCTTGGTTGTGGAGTGCAGCGCTTGATAAAATTCATCAACTGCCTTCGATCAGAGTGGTTAGTAATTTCTACTCTATGCACGTCCATGTTGATTTTGAAGACTTCCATCTTTTGACCATCACGACGAGTAATTTCTTTGTCTCCTTCCCTGATTTTATGTCCCAGGCTTCCTGGGGGCTGGTAACAGCTGAAGATAAGAGAGTGTTTTCTGTTTTCACAGAGATTTTTTAAATATTCTACCGACGGTCCTCCCATCAACATCCCTGATGTCGCTAAGATCAAGCAAGGTCCTTCTTCCAGAATAATTTTTTGTCGTTCCTTGTTTGAACCAACCTGTTTGAAGTATGGTGACAAGAATGGATTCTGTTCCTGATGGAAGATCTGTTCGCGCATATTGCGGTTCATGAACTCTGGATAAGCAGTATGAATCGCAGTAATGTCCCATAACATTCCATCGGCATAAATGGGGGCTTCCGGAATCTGTTTTTCTCGCATCAAGCGTTCGCAGATAATCATGACTTCCTGTGCTCTTCCGGAACCGAGTACCGGCATCAATACTTTTCCGCCGCGTTCAAAGGTTTCTTTGATTACTTTAATCATGTATTCGTCAGCTTCATGTTCAGCCATATTGTTTTCCTTTCCGCCGTAAGTTGATTCAATCATCAAGGTTTCTAATCTGGGGAAATGGGTATTTCCTGCTTCGAGAATGTTAGTGCGTGCATATTTCAGATCGCCAGTGTAGGCGAAATTATGCAAGCCATTACCAATATTAAAGTGAGCAATAGCGCTGCCGATAACGTGTCCGGCATTATACAAAGTTAAACGTACATCAGGAGTGATATCAGTAACTTCTTCGTATTCCAGACAGATAGTGTGTAATACTAACTGGCGTACTTCATCGCTGCTGTAAATTGGTTCTTTCCCTTCGGCACGCTGAATTTTAATCATGTCTAATTGCAGCAAGGTCATGACATCGCGAGTGGGTAAAGTGCAGTATACCGGTCCACGGTATCCAAACTTGAAAAGATAGGGAATTAATCCGGAATGATCAAGGTGGGAATGCGTTACGACCACTGCGTCTATCTCGCCAATATTAAATTCAGGAGCATCAAAGTAAGGATAGGCACCCGCGTCATCTTGGCTGGGATCTATTCCACAATCGATGATAACTCTTGATTCTGGCGTCTGCAGCAGAAAACAAGTTCTTCCTACCTGTCGAGAAGCTCCTAAGCATGATAGTCGAATCCATTCTTGTTTTTTTTCTCTCAGCCAGCCATCATAGATCCGATGTCCGGTTTTATTAAGGAATTTTTTTCTTTCCTCTGCGTTTTCGTATAAGACGGAACGGACACTTTCAATTAATTTTGAGCGAATCGGAGGAAGGCGTTTGATAAGTGGAATCCAAAATGTTTTTTCTTTAATATCTTTGAGTATTTCTCCTTGCTTTCCGATGACTAAGCCGGGCTTTTCAGCGTGGACAATAACCATAGATCGAGGTGGATCAAAAATAAATTCATTGGCTCCTGCTTCTGCGGGAATGATGCCCTGAATAATTTTCTTGGCTTTATCCGGTTCTACGCAGAGAGTAGGATCAGCTCTTAGTTCTATACGCTTGCGGAATACTTTGACTGCTTCGCGAATAGTACCTTCGTTGTTAAAGAAGTATTCTTTATCTTTAGTATATAGTACGATGTTTGCTCCTTCAAAGGCGGCGTCTGATATTTTGCCTTCCGGCAAAACTTTTATGATTTCTTTTAAAATGTCGGCCATGTGGTAATTTCTCCTTGTTGTGTTTCAAATGTTTTTGATAATCAAAGTTGGTAATAAAAACGAGTTTGGAAAGAAATAATTGAATGTCTATAAATTGTAAGCTACTTCTTTATGTAACACTTTCTTGATTTCTTTCTCGTTAATTACTACTACATCAATGCCATTTCCTGAGGCACTGTCCCGCTGCAAGGCAGTATTGACTGCTTTTACAGCAAGAGCGACTGCTTCATCGGTGCTCAAATCTTTCTTCCATTGAGTCTCTAAAACGCCATAGGCAAATACTGACCCTGATCCGGAAGAAATGAAGTCAGTTATTCTGGTAATGCTTCCATCTGGAAACAAGTCGTATAAATGTAAGCCGTGCACATCTTTTCCACCTAGTAAGAAATGAGCTATTCCAGGTAACATGCTCGGTCTGCGGATACTGGAATATAAGATTCCTCCTAACAGATTAGCAGCTTCCTTCCCGGAAGGTTTTTTGTAAGTGCGAACTTCTTTTAATTTTAATTCTGCTCGAGTTAGTTTGATGATAAGCTGAGCGTCAGAAACATTGCCGGCAATAGTAACAGCAAAATCTTCGGAAAGGATATGCACTTTGTCTGCTCTTTTATCGACAATCATATGCCCGGCAGTAGCTCTTTTATCCGCTGCTAACACTATGCCATCTTTACAGACGATTCCTACCGTAGTTGTTCCTGTTTTTAGGGTTGTTTCTTCCATCAATTAACACCAAGAATGATTAACATCTATCATTTGCTGATATGGAAGAAATGCTTGTTATTTTTAAATATTTCGGTCAGCATAGCGCGGCAGGATTATTTCTCGCCTACCGTCATGATCGCAAACAGAAAATTCCTGCGCTGACGGATGTCTTTTAATCCGGCTTGCTGAAAGAGCTGCTTCATCTCTTTTCTGCTGTTGATCTTTACATGGCCTGGTTCCAGTTTCTTGAAAAGCCAGTGGATCGGTTTGAGGAAGAAGTTGATATCCACAACAATCACTTTTCCACCGCTTTTAATTATTCTGGCCATTTCCCGCACTGCTTTCTGCTGATCATAATAATGATGGAAGGCTTCAGTGCTGATGACGTAATCAAAAAAATTGTCTTTAAACGGCAGGTCATGCACGTCTGCTTTTCGTAGCTTTACATTTTGAGATAATTTTGCACGAGCTTTAGAGAGCATTTCTTGAGAAAGATCAATCCCGTGCAATTCTGCTTTTCCTTCTAATTTTTTTAGTAGTTCGCCGGTTCCGCAGCTGATGTCGAGAACTTTAGTTTTTTGGTTCAGCAGTAATTCTTTTAAAACAGGAACATGAAATTTCTTCATCCAGAATTGGAATAGAAATCTATCGTAGGTACTAGCCCAGCGGTCGAAAAAGGAAAGGTTCTCTTCAATTTTTTTATGTGGTTCGGTCATAAGATAAAAAGCCCCCGCCGAGACTTTCACGCCGTTACACTGAAAGGCTGCTCGTGGGATCGTTAGATCCCACTTGACAACGTTCGCCTAGTGTAGCAGGCATTTGAACTCGGAACCTCCTGATCTCTTACTAGGCTATGAAAACATAGCGGGTAAGTACAAGTCAAGCGCTCTACCGTTGAGCCACGGGGGCGTAGCATAATCTCAGAATCTTTCTTTATTAAGCTTTTGCTTCGTTACTGATGCGACGGCCAGGCTTTGGATGGGAAGAAATTCTCGCCTTGTACATATGGCAAGTAGGTTTTCATCTTGAACCATTGCTTGATGAAGGTTTGCAAGACGTATGCTTCGCGGTATAATTCTTTCTTGCGCTCTTCCAGATTTTTTTTATAGATGCGGTTACTAAAGGTCTCCAGCACCTGACGAAGAATGGAACTGTTTTGAAATTCATACTCATAATTCTTTTCGACAAACGCTTTGATAGAGACTTCCATCTCTCCTTTGTCTGCTTTTATTTTCTTGCCGTCTTTGACAATTTCTGCGGTACCTAATCCTATCACATGGAAATCAATATCTAAGTAATAAGTAAGATATCCCAGATCTTTGTTTAGAATACCAACATTTTGTTTTATGGTAGGTGTTCCTTCTGCAGGTTTGTAAGCTCTCCAGCGCACCCAGATTTCTTTTATTCCGCCAGTGGTGACTCGTTCTCCGTAAAAGCGTTCAAAATTATCGAGGTCAGTCTCCCAGTCTTTCCAGCCATGTTCCTTGCACCATTCCCATAGTTCTTCGTAAAAAGCCTTAAAGTCAAAAACATCTTTGTATTTGACTTTCAAGGGACTGAATTCTGGAAAAATGGAAATGAACCTATTTTTATCTCTTCCAAACGGGTTAGCTATTCTGGCTGGCACACTTCCGATTAAGAAATTGAGATATATAAATGTTTAGGCAATTAAAATTGCACTCGTTTCTTGAACCATAAATAGAAAATCCAGGCTGTACCAATAGCCATGTCTAGGATTGCTAATCTCAGCTGATGAGCTATCTGATCCGCAGTTCCGGTAAAGGCGGAACCTTCAGGAACAACTGGCGTGATTCCGGAGACAAAGGAATAGTGTGCGACGCTGGGCCAGAAGAGGGGAACTCCAAAGCCGAAGAAGGTATCTAAAAATAAGTGCACCGAAATTCCTAAGCCGATAAGCAAGGCAAATTGTTTTTTTTCAGGATGCTTGAAGATGGAAAAGATTACATAAACAAGAATGGGAATCAGCAATAAAAAGATGAAACTATGAGTAAAGGTTCTATGGATGTCAGATCCTAAAGTCCAGTCCAGCAGAAAATCAGTGTCAGGTAAAATTCCGCCTAAGAGCAAAAAAAACCAAGCCAGATGACTGATCTTTTTCTTGGAGAAATATTGGTATCCTTTGCCTGCGGCCCAGGCTCCCACTAAGTGACCGAAAGCATAACTCATGATCTGAGAGTAAGGTTAAGATTTATAAATGTAGTGAAATCAGAGATGAAAATGTTAATCGGCAACCTCATTACACAAGAAAACAAACAACTATTTGTTTTCTGTGCAGAAATGTGGTATTATTCCACATTTCTTGCATTCGGAGCCTACAAGCATGGAGAAACATGCTTATAGGAATCGTAGGAAAACCCAACGTGGGAAAAAGTACTTTTTTCAAAGCCGCTACGTTAGCGGAAGTAGAGATAGCTAACTATCCTTTCGCAACTATCAAGCCGAATTCGGGAGTAGGATATGTTAAAGTAAAAGATGTAGCTCGTGAGTTTGGCAAAGTTTCCAATCCGCGCAATGGGTATGTCGTTAAGGAATTCCGTTTTGTCCCGGTGCAATTATTAGATGTAGCTGGTCTGGTCCCGGGAGCGCATCAGGGCTTAGGCATGGGAAATCAATTCTTAGATGATTTACGTCAGGCCGATGCTTTAATTCATGTCATTGATGTTTCTGGATCCACTAATGAAAAGGGCGAAGTAGTGGAAGCAGGCAGTTATGATCCTCTGGAAGATGTACGCTTCTTAGAAGTGGAATTGGATTTTTGGTACCTAGGTATTATCCAGAAAGGCTGGGAGAAATTTGCACGTACGGTAATGCAGGAAAAAATCGAGATTCAAAAAGCGCTGGCCAAACAATTATCAGGATTAAAAGTAACGGAAGCGATGATCGAAGAAGCGGTGGAAAAACTTCAGCTGGATAAAGAAAGACCGAATAGTTGGTCAGAAGAAAATTTGAAAACTCTCGCTGTATATCTACGAAAGAAAACCAAACCAATGCTGATCGCTTGCAATAAGGCTGATGTTTCCAGCGCGGCAGAAAACTTGCAGCGCTTGCGGAAGGAATTTCCTGAATATATTTTCATACCTTGCTCTGCGGAAGCAGAAATTGCTTTACGTGAAGCGGCTCGGGCCGGATTGATTGAATATGTTCCCGGAGAAAAACAGTTTACTATTTTGCAAGCGGAAAAATTAAATGAACGACAGCAGAAAGCGCTGCAATTTATTGAGCAGAAAATTTTACAAGTATACCATTCCACAGGTGTACAGACAGCTTTAGACCAAGCAGTGTTCCAGCTACTGCAGTATCTAGCCATCTTTCCTGGCGGAGTTACTAAGCTGGAAGATAAGGATGGTAATGTCTTGCCGGATTGTTTCCTGATGCCTTCCCGCAGCACTGCTTTAGACTTTGCCTATAAATTACATACTGATCTGGGCAAGAATTTTATCTGTGCTAAGGATGTGCGTACTAAAAAGACCGTGGGCAAGGATTATGCTCTGAAGCCCTTGGATGTCTTAGAGATTGTTTCTGGGAAATGAGTCTTACGAACCGTAGTTTTTCTTTATACTTTTCTATATCCTTTCCTACAGAAATCATTATATAGTACTTTCTGAGATTTTATTCTTGAGGTGGTGCGACTTGGGTTGGCTGAATAAGGCGGTGTCGTATTTTAAGAGTACGCCGGATCTTCAGGAAGAATTATCTATTTCTCAGATCCAAGAATGGCTCCAGCAGCGCTCTCAAGAGATAGTAGAGAAACATACTCTTATCCCTTTAGTAAAGGAGCACGCCAGAATTCTAGAAGATAAACGCTGGGCTTTAGAAGTTCAGTTAGATACCTGGTTGCGAAAAGTTCGCCTGCATCCCGAGGCTAACGAAATAATACCTCTTTTCCGGGAAACTAGGCAAGTGTTAGATCTGTTGCATTTTTCTGCTCAGCCCGTAATAGGGGAAGTGTTGATGGCTAATCAGGAGATGGAACAGCGCTTGCACAAGATCATAGAAAAATTAGAGGCAAGTGGTTTTATGGATGATTTTAGTTTTCTTTTTGAAAAAAGTGAAGCTCCTTCCGAGGCCAATCCGCTGCTGCTGACCTTGTTAGATTTAGATGCGCTGCGGAAAAAATTAGACCAAACTATTTCCGAAAGCCAATATCATACCGTACAAGTTATTAGTTCCAAGGCCGATTATCTGCAGAAGCTGGCTGTTCATCTGCAGCGTTTCAATAAAGAAGCAGAACTTAAAAAAAGCCGGCAGCATCTTAGTGAACAAAAAAAATTGGAAAAAGAAACCTATTTACAACAGCTGCGCAGCGATAAAAAGAATCTTGATTTAAGTGAATTGAGCAAACAGAAAAAGGAGCTTCAGGAGCAGCTGGAAGAAAAAGAAATGGAAATTCTTTCTTTTTTCTCTAAAGTAAAGCCTTTATTGCAGCAATATAAAGAGCTGGAACCGTCTAACGGCTTATTATTTTCTTATATTAAAGATCCGTTGTCCTCATTTTTGCAAGATGAAGGGCTGTTCGTGGTAGACATTCTTAAAAAAATCACAGCTTTATTACGGGAAGGTAAACTTTCTCTCAGTCAGGATACTTTGCTTTCATCTATTTCTGCTTTAGAGGGAATATATAACCAGCGCCTGCCGGCCTTGAAAGAAGAATTCAAACAGCTGGAGAAAGAATTACGCGAGCTTAACAGCCATATTCACCATAACTTTTTTGTAACTAAAGTGGATGATGCTGCCTATAGGCTAGAACATTATGATAAGCAAGCCCAAAAACTGCAGGATGAAATTACGGTGCTTACCGGAAAAATTACTAAGTTGCAAAACCTGCTGGCACGTGAGAAGGAAGAACTGCAGAGTCTGATTAAATCCAGCTTGAATCGAACGGTGATGATTAGTATTTGATTCTGGTATTTTTTTTACGAAATTCTTATTTTCCGTTTAAATTTTGTATAGTTTTTTTCCAAAGACGTTAGAGCAGGCAGTTTTTCTCCGGCTAAATATTCCAAAGCTGCCCCTCCGCCGGTAGAGACATGGGTCAATTGGTGATGAAGATGAAATCTGGTGAGCACTTCTGCGGTCTCTCCGCCACCGACTAAGGTGATGGCACCTTCTAATTTTCCCAGAAAGCGGGCAATCTCTTTCGTGGCCAGGGCAAATTGGGCCCATTCAATATAGCCGAGCGGACCATTCCAGACTACTATTTTAGCAGAAGCTAGGTATTGCTTGAACAAATTAATTGTTTTTGGGCCTAAGTCTAGACCAATTTGGTGCGACTGAAGATGGCGGTAGTCAATGATCGCAGTCTTTGCTCGTGGGGAGAAGGTTTCGGTTACGGCAAAGTCAACCGGTAGAATTATTTTGTGGGCATTTTTACTTTTTAGAATTTTCCTGGCTACTTCAATAGAAGCGGCATCACTTTTGGAAGCGCCGATAGGAATTCCTTGCGCTTTGAGGAAAGCAAAGGCTAATGCCCCCCCTATTAAGATATAGTCATACTTTTGCAAAGCTCTTTCCAATAAAGTAATTTTATCTAATTTTGCTCCGCCCATGATCCAGATGGAAGGTTTTTTCGGAGTAAGTCCTTGCGCGAGAGAGTGAAGTTCTTTTTCCAGAAGGATTCCTGCTGTGGAAGGAAGATATTCGGTAATGGCGCAGACGGAAGCATGCTTTCTATGCGCTACGCCAAAAGCATCATTGACATATACATAAGCTAAGGAAGCTAAAGAATGGGCGAAAAAAACATCGTTTTTTTCTTCTTCAGGGTAAAAGCGTAAGTTTTCGAGCATGAAAATGGTTTGCGGCTTTCCCTCTTTTATGGCGCTGGATACTTTTTTTCCGATACAATCATCTAATTTCAGTATTTTTTTGTTGGGCAACAATTTCTGCAGCTCTTTTACTAAAGGCGCAACAGAAAATTCGGAAGAAAATCCTTTCGGACGGCCAAAATGAGTGGCCAGAATGATCTTGCAATTATTCTGAAGCAGATATTTAATAGTAGGTAAAGAAGTTTTTATTTTAGTGTTATCAATTATTTTGTGCTCGGAAAATGGTACATTATAGTCGACGCGCAGAAACACAGTTTTATTTTGCAGCGGCAATTCCGTCAGTAAGAAGCGTTTCATACGACGGAAAAAATATTTGTCGTATATAAAATATGCGGGGAATGAAGCGTTACTATTCTGAAGTTAAAATAAATTTTTATAAAGGCTGATGTTTTATTCTAGAACTTAGTTCATAATAATATCGCAAGAAAGTAAGCAAGACTTATTTTCTGCGCAGAAATGAAATCTTCGTTTCATTTCTTGCGTCAATAAAAAGAAGGTGGATCATATGAAAAAAGGATTAAAAGGTTTGTTTGTTTTGATGATTATCGGTATCGTAGCTTTGGTAATAGCTCTTAATGTTAATATGGTTTCGATGAATGCAGTTGTGAGTTTACTGGGCGCTGGCAATAATGCTACTGGCACTGCCAACGGTAATTTCCAAAACCTTAGTTCTTCCAAAGGAACGTTTCTCTTAAACGCATCGTTTATTGCAAACGGAACCACTAACAGCACGCTAACCAATGTAACTTTCATGTTCTCAAACAATACTGATCCGTATATGTATAATACCACTATTTTTAATACCAGCGCCAACCAAACTTATTTTCAAAATACTTCATTTAATATTGGTCTTCTCGCAGATGGGGTATATAATCTCTCAGTTAACTACACCAACAGCTCTAGCGACAGCGGTCAGAATATAAGCTCAGCTTTCAGCGGGAACAACATCACTATCGATAATACTGCTCCTAACGTGACTTTGAACGTTAGCAGTGCACTTTCAGGCATCCCCTCTGCTAATGGCAGCAATTTCAGTGCCAGCAAGGGCAACGTAAGCATTAACTTTACAATCTATGATTTTAAGCCAGCACACGTGGGCAATGGACTTTATCAAGCTAACTTATTCAACATCAGCGAGGTACGCTTCGTCTTTGACAACGGAACTGGTACTGATTTCAACATCAGTAGTAACCTTACTGGTGCTAGTGGTAATGGTACCGTTGATAATCGCTCAGGAGTCTGGACCGTGAATTACAACCTTTCCTCACTCTTTGAAGGATCGCAGGGAGTAATTGTGTATGTTAATGACACACATAACAACACTCGTGTAGTAATCTTCAACTTCACCATTGACAGAACCGCTCCAGTGATGTCATCACTTGCAGCAAGCAGCATTTCAGCTACCGGTGCTAAAGTGACAGTAGTAACAAATGAGTCAGTTGCCAACTGTACCTATGCTTCCGTAGCTGGAGCGCAAGGATCAGCAGGCAGCGGAAACTTTTCACCCACTACTGCGGGTACCCTCACCTCTTACACCAAGACTTTTTCAAGTCTTACTGCCAGCACGGGTTATAACATAGAAGTTACTTGTACTGACTTTGTAGGATACCAAATTACAAATGGCTTATCTTGGGCCACCTCAGCAGCGGCTGCAGCTTCAAGCAATGGTGGCGGCGGATCAGGTGGATCCAGCGGTGGAGTATCAACCGGTGTTGCAGGACAATTCGAGAAGAAAGTATGGACTTCCATCAACGCAGGCGAAACTGCCAGTGTTGAACTTAAGAAAGGAGATGCCGGCGTAACTGAACTAAGCTTCTCTGTACCTACAGTTGTGTATGGTGCCTGGGTACAAGTTGCAAAGAGAGATTCTTTGCCGAGCTCCGTATCTAAGTTCGATGGAACTGTATACAAGACATTGGAAATCACCAAAGGCCCTGCTTTGAATAAAGAAGGAGCATTCACTGATGCTGCTATCAAGTTTAAAGTAGCCAAGTCCTGGTTAGATGAAAAGAAACTGACCAAAGAAGCTGTTGCTTTACACCATTTCGCTGATGGCAAGTGGACACAACTACAGACTCAGGTTGGCGAAGATGATGGGACGTATGTTCATTACTCATCTAAAACCCCTGGCTTCAGCTACTTTGTGATTGGTCAGAAAAGTGGTGAAGTTGCTGCACCTGCAGCAGGAGCTACCGAACAACCTGCAGCTGAAGAACCAGCTACTGAACCAACTGCTGAACCAGCTATGGAACAGAAGGGCATGAGCAAAGGATTATTAGTGGGCTTGTTAGTAGCTTTAGTAGTAATCATTGCAGTAGTCTTGTGGATGAGAAAGAGAAAGTAAAGCTTTCTTTTTTTTAATTTATTTTTTTTATTACCTTTCTTCTTATTTGTTTAAAACTGATTCTACTAATATTACTAAAATTATAAATTAAGAATTTTATCCATCTCTTGGATCACGCGCTCTTGAAAATCAGTAAGTGTTTCTCCTTCTTTTTTGGTGGTGATAAGAGCTTGGAGCAAGGTTTTAATAAGATCTAATTCTGTCTCGGCATCATATACTTTGTTCTGCTGGAGATGTTCTTTGATGATTTCTTCTTCCATGGTTTCCGGATTGGAAGCGGCTATTTTTACTTCTTCAAATTCTTCTGATTGTACCCCCGCAGTATTCTTCATGATAAAATAAGCTCCTTTTTGATATAGTTCGGTGAAGATGTGGTTGAAATTAAGATCAGATACTTTGCCTTTAGCTAATACTCCGTTGAGTCTTATGGTCAGAAGAGTGTCTTGGATGTTTACTTTTTCAAAATGATTGAGAATTTCAAAAGTGATAACTTCCGGCGCTTTGTGGGTGCAGTTGACAGTAAGAGCATGATGTTCCATGGTCTTGACCGGCAGCCATTCTATCTTTTGCGATTGCTCGCTGTCAATGCTAATAAGATAATATCCGCCATGGCTGTATTTTTCTACCTCGGCAAAATTGTTAGGGAATAATGCTCCGGGATAGGTTAAAGTTCCATATCCTTCTAATTCTATTTTAGTGGGATGATGAATATGGCCGCCGGCATAGTAGTTGAAGTTTTTGGGAAGGAAAGAGGTCGGTTGAGATTCAATTTTTTCCATATGCTTTGGTTTCATTTCCGAGAGCGTAGTATGAAACATGAAAATTTTGTAGCCGGATTCCTGTTCTAAATTATCAAGATGTAAGTTTTGATAATAAGTTTTATCCAGCTGTCCTTTACGTCCGAGAATGCCAGTAATCTTCGCTCCGGTCTTTTGGTCGGTGGTAAATTGTAGATGCAGCTCTTTGGTTTCCGGATGAATCTTTCCCCGACAGACATTTTTCAGGAGTCCAGCATTTTCTAAAACGTCAATCATGGTTTTTCCTGAAGGTGAAAAATCATGCGAACCAGCGATAACGTAAAGAGGAATATCTTTGTCTTTCAGTTCTTTGAGTTTTTTAGTGACAATCTTAAGAGTGTCAAGTGAAGGCAGGGAAGTATTGAAAATGTCCCCGGAAAAGAGAATGAAATCAACCTGGTTTTGGACACATTGATCTATAGCGGTGAGAAAAGATTTGGTGGAAAGATCACGCATCTTCGGTTCGCGCCAGGAGCCTAGATGCAAGTCTGCTAAGTGGGCGTATTTCATGAGAAGATTTTTTGAAAGAGAATTTATATGGATTGTTGTGGTGAAGAAAAGGTTGGGTAAAATAGGTGAATTTAGAGGCTTTTAGAGGCTCTTTTATTCACCACCAACTGGTTATAATCTTACAAAGCTTTATAAATAACCCCAGAGAAATGTGTTCATGGAAGAATTCAAGAAATTAGGGCTGTCGGAAAATACCGTACAGGCTCTGCAACGGAAAGGATATACTACTCCCACTGAGATTCAGCGTAAAGCTATTCCTATTCTATTAGAGGGCAAGCATGATATTATTGCGCAATCTCAAACTGGTACCGGGAAGACCGCTAGTTTTGCGTTACCCATCATTGAAAAAATAAAGGAAAATGGCGGGCATGTCCAGGCTATTGTTTTGACTCCTACCAGAGAGCTGGCTTTACAAGTCGCTAAAGAATTTGAATCCTTGATGGGCAGAAAAAAACTGCGAGTTTTAGCAGTGTATGGTGGAGCTTCTGTTTCTGAACAGCGCGATCGATTACGTCAGGGAATTGATATTGTAGTCGGAACTCCAGGAAGAGTAATTGATCAGATAGAAAGAAAAAGTTTGAATTTATCGCTGGTTTCTTTTGCGGTCTTGGATGAAGCCGATGAAATGCTTAATATGGGTTTTCTGGAAGATATTGAAATTATTTTAAAAAGTACTAATGCTAAAAAGAGAATGCTTTTATTTTCTGCGACTATGCCTAAACCGATCATCGGTATTGCCAGAAAGTTCATGCATGATCCCACTATTTTGGAAATTGAAAGACAGCATACGGCGGCTTTAACCGAACAAATTTATTATGAACTACGTCCTGGAGATAGATTTGAATGCCTCCGTCGAGTTCTGGATCTCACTAAAGACTTTTATGGAATTGTTTTTTGCAAAACTCGAGCAGATGTAGATGAGCTGAGCCGCAAATTAATGCATGCTGGTTATAGCGCGGCTGCTATTCATGGTGACATTTCTCAGGATCAGCGCGAAAAAATCTTACAGTCTTTTAGAGTAAAAAGAATCACTGTTTTAGTGGCAACTGATGTTGCTGCCCGAGGTATCGATGTAACTGATCTGACTCATGTGGTTAATTATTCTTTGCCGCAGAGTTCTGAATCGTATGTACATCGCATTGGTAGAACCGGCCGGGCAGGTAAAAAAGGAATTGCCATCACTTTCGTTATTCCCTCAGAAAAAGGAAAGTTCCGTTTTATGGAGCGACACATAGGTGGTCAATTACAGCGTCGGGAAATTCCTTCAGTTGAACAAGTAAAAGCCATGAAATCTGAACATCTTAAATTAGAGTTAGACACTATTTTAAAATCAACTCCTTCAGAGAAATATAATACTCTGGCCAAGGAAATTTTAATAAGTAATGCCCCAGTGCCAGTAGTTGCAGCCTTGCTTAAGCAAATTTTTCAAGCTGCAGAACGGGAAAGTTATGCCGAGATTCAGAAAGGCGGCCATGAAGAGCGCAATGATCGCCGCTCTGGCCGACGTGATGAGCATCGTTCTGAAAGAAAATGGCGCGGCAACAGAAGAGGACGGAGACGCTAATGGCACGAATTACAGTACGTGGACATGAATTTAATGAAATGATCATCAAGGATTCTTATGATCGCAGAGCGATCCAATTTAAGAATACTATTTTTGCAACCTTGCAGAAGATTGGTATTTCTGAAGATCAAGCTGAGATAGTACTGCCACGAATTGCCAGAATGAGAGCTCCGGCCGCTGCTTCATGGTATTTTGACGGGCGACATATGTATTTCAGTTTTCGCAGCGGAGCAAGTTTCGTGCAGAATCTGTATATAATTTCTAAAGTGATTGAATTGGAAGTTGCGGCTTTAGTACGGGGAGAGAAAAGCTCAGAAGAATTTATTGCTGCTTTTGCCGAAGACCGCGATGTGGAAGTGCAACGAAAAGAAGCGCGGAAAGTACTCGGTGTGGAAGAGAATTGCTTTGACCTCGAGATCATCAATAAGAGCTTTAAATCATTGGCTAAACAAGCGCATCCAGATATGGGTGGAGATCTTGAGAAATTTAAAGAGATTAATAATGCTCATAAGATGCTGAAAAGAGAGTTGTGTTAGAAAAGTAATTTTCAGTAACCTTTATAAAAAACATCTCTTTTAATCATAAACATATAGGAAGGCGGAAGCAGGGAGTAAAGTATTCCACAAAAATATCACACTCATTCTGTTTCAAATTGTGTAATAAATGTATACGATTCTCTTCCATAGGAGAAAAAAATGAAATTTGAAGAATTAAATATACGACCGGAAATAGTGAAAGCTCTTACCGAGCTAGGCATCACTGATGCTACCCAAATTCAGGAGAAATCTATCCCTATCATCAAGGAAGGTATCGACTTGATCGGTATTTCTAAAACTGGTTCAGGAAAAACGTTAGCCTTTGGCGTTCCGCTGCTGGAGAAAGTTATTCCGGGCAAAGGTTTGCAAGCAGTGGTCTTAGCACCTACCAGAGAATTAGCAGTACAAATTTCCGCTGAATTAGCAAAGTTTGGAAAGCATTTGAAATTTAGAATTGCTACTGTTTACGGTGGAGTTTCTCTAGAGCCGCAAGTTCAGGATTTAACAAGATCAGAAATCATGGTGGGAACACCGGGAAGAGTTCTTGATCATCTTAATAGGCGGACTTTAGATGTAAGCAGAGTGCACACTTTTGTCTTAGATGAAGCTGATAAAATGGTAGACATGGGTTTCATTGAGGATGTAGAAATTGTTCTCAAGGCCGCTCCACGAGACCGACAGATCTTACTCTTTGGCGCTACTATCTCGACAGAAATTGATAAATTGCGACAGCGATACATGCATGAGCCGCAGACTGTTGAAGCAGAACAATATGTGACCGAAGATCTGTTAAAACAATATTATTATAGTGTTGATTACCGGCAGAAATTTTCCTTATTGGTGCATCTCCTGAAAACTGAACATCGCGGCAGAGCAATTATTTTCTGTTCCGCTAGATCAACTGTCGATATGGTGGCTAAAAACTTGCACAAGCAAGGCATTGATTCCGAAGCGATCCACGGAAAATTAAGCCAGAGCAAGCGCTTAAGCATCATTGGCGATTTTAACAAAGGAAAAATTGATCTGATTGTGGCTTCTTCAGTTGCCGCAAGAGGATTACATATTGATGACGTGACTCACGTCTTTAATTATGATCTTTCCCAGGATCCGCAGGAATATGTCCACAAGGTAGGAAGAACTGCTCGGGCAGGAAAAGAAGGAAAAGCAATCACCTTACTTTCTGAACGAGACCATCAAGCCTTTGGCGAAATCCTGAAAAGATACCGGCTTAACGTGGAAGAATTGCCTTTACCGGAATTTGCTCGCGTTCCCTTCGATGCCAGCAGACCGCATTCCAGCGGCGGATTCAACCGCAGATTTGGACATCATTCCCGGGACAGCCATCATGGTGGCAGTCAAGGACGCGGAAGATCCTACGGCGGTTCACGAGGAGATTCTTATGGAGACTCGCGTGGAAGTTCATCTTCACGGCCTAGATCCAGAGAGATGACTCGAAGAAGGGATTAATTTTTTTTATATTCTTTTTCTTATTTATTCTTTTCAATTAAGATCAGATTTTTTCAGCGATATAACTTAAAATAATTTGCCGAAGTTTAGGATGTGGAACGGCTATCCCGCTTGCCCACCGTGTTACTGTACTATTGGCAACCTCAAATTCGCTTGCAATTTCTGAAACAGTAAGATTATATTCGTTCAGGGCGATTTTAACTGCGCCAGAAAAATACTCTTGACTGGTTTGGTCAGAATTATTTATTTTATACTTCTCAAAATGTTTTTCAATTTTTGTGTTTAAATCATCCATATTAACTAAAAGGATTTCTAATATTTAAATTTTCTTAACTCTCTACTCAACCGTTACACTCTTTGCCAAATTCCTGGGCTTATCGACATCACATTCTTTCATGTCGGCAATATAATAGGCAAACAACTGTAAAGGAATAGTGCATAGTAACGGATACAAAATTTCGTCAACTTTGGGAATGTAGATAATGTCATTGCTAACTTTTCTTATTTCTTGATCGCCTTCAGTAGCGATAGTAATTACTTTTCCTTCCCGGGCTTTGATTTCTTCGATGTTGCTGAAGGTTTTGGCATAGACAGAATCACGCGGACAGACTGCTAGGGTCGGCATCTCTTCTGAAACTAAGGCGATAGGGCCGTGTTTTAACTCGCCAGCGGGATAGGCTTCCGCATGGATGTAAGAAATTTCTTTCAGTTTCAATGCTCCTTCGAGCGCTAAAGGAAAATTTCTGTTTCTGCCGATGTAGAGAAAGTTTTGGTAGAGATAATATTTTTTTGCTAACTGTTTGATCTCTTCGTGCTTGGAAAGAACTTCTTTGATTTTTGCTTCTATTTCATTTCCGGCAAATTCTTTTCCGGCAAGATGGAATGCCAGTTTGTACATGATAATTAATTGAGAGATGAAAGCTTTGGTAGAAGCAACGCCGATTTCCGGTCCGGCGCGAGTGTAGATGCGTTCATCTACTTCTCGAGCAATGGTGCTGTCTACGACGTTGACAATTCCTAAAGTCTTAGCGCCTTTTTCTTTAGCTAGCCTGACGGCAGCTAGAGTGTCAGCAGTTTCTCCGCTTTGGGAGATCACTATTACTAAATCATTATGATTGAGAATATTTTCTTTGTACCTGAACTCGGACGCAATTTCATATAAGACCGGAATCTTGGCAACTTCTTCGATGATGTATTTTCCCACTAAGCTGGCATAGCTGGCGGTGCCGCAAGCTACAACTAGAATGCGGGAGAAATTATTTTGCAGATGAATGGGAACTTTCAAGGTTTCTTTAACGACTTCCGGCTGTTCGAAAATTTCTTTGAGCATGAAATGCTTGTAGCCTTGCTTCTGCGCTTTTTCCAACGTCCAGTTGACTTCTCGTACATCGAGTGGTTCTTCATCACCTTGGAAATTGTAGACTTCCACGCTGTCTTTGGTTATTCTGGCGATCTGAAAATCATTAAGGTAAATCACATCGCGGGTATATTCGATGATGGCCGAAACATCAGACGCAAAGAAGTTTTCTTTTTTTCCTAATCCAATCACTAACGGACTGCCATTTCTAGCTGCTAAGATCTCTTGATTTTCAGCTTTGATAACGCAGAAGGAATATGCTCCCTGTAGGCGTTTGATAGTTTTCAGAATTGCTTCTTTCAGATCTTGCGTTTCCTGATAATGCTTAGCAAGAAGATGGACGATCACTTCTGAATCAGTGTCTGATGAGAATTGCACTCCTTCTTTACGTAGTTCTTCTTTTAATTCCAGATAATTCTCAATGATGCCATTATGAACTACGGCAAATTGATTTTTTGTATCAGTAAAAGGATGAGCATTGCGATCGGAAGGCGGGCCATGCGTGCTCCACCTAGTATGAGCAATGCCGATCTTTCCCGACAGTTTTGCTAATGATTTGAGATTTTCTACTCTTCCTTTTTTTTTTTTGATGTTAATTTTATTATTTGAAATAACCGCCACACCGGCAGAATCATAGCCTCGATACTCGAGCTTTTCTAATCCTGAGATAAGAAGATCATTCGCCTCTTTTTCACCAATATAGCCGACAATACCACACATCTTGACTACATTTGATGATTTTCAATTTAAGAAGCTTGTGAATTCTGAGTAGGGAAGAAAAGTTTTTTACTGAGTTATGAGTTCCAACAATTCTCCAGAGGCAGCCAATTCCCGCACAATATCGCAGCCGCCGACAAATTTGCCGTTAATATAGAGTTGAGGGATAGTCGGCCAATTGGCGTATTCCTTGATTCCTTGGCGGATGCTTTCGTCGGAAAGTATATCGAATGATCCAAATTCTATTCCTAAATCGTCGAGAATCTGCACCACTTGAGCAGAAAAGCCACATTGCGGATTTTCAGGAGTGCCTTTCATAAATAAAAATACTGCAGACGAGTTGATCTTTTCTTCAATTATTTTTTTCATTTCTTGGTTCATTATTCACTCCGCGTTTTTATTTTCAAAGCGTGCACTTGCTCTCTCATTTCTTCTTTCAAGGCCGCATAGACCAGCTGATGCTGTTCTACTAAACTTTTCCCGGCAAAGCCCTTGTATATAATGAGTACCGCCAGATGTGCTCCGCTGGAGTTGTGGGTTTCATGGCCAGCGCTGGTATCAGCGATCTGCACTTTTGCTCTCGGAAAGGCTGCTTCCAGTTTTTGTTTGATGCGGTTTAACATCTATTGGAATATGCCGGTTTCTTTATATTATTTTTGAAAAACTTTCTCTTTCCCGAAATCTTTATAAACAAACCCCAGTTTTAGAAAAAGATACCAGTGAGTTGTGGTAGAAGACAACGAGGTAACAAGATTCTTGTTATTCTGACGTTGTATAATCAAAATAAAAACAGTCGAGGTCGAAAAAATGGCTGATGAAGCAAAAATATTGGAAGCAGTGGAAATTGCCAGAACATCTGGAAAGATAAGAAAAGGAGCTAACGAAGCTACCAAAGCCTTGGAAAAAGGACAAGCAAAGTTAGTAGTGTACGCGGAAGACGTAACTCCGAAAGAAATAATTATGCATCTACCTCTGTTAGCAAAGGAAAAAAATGTCCCTTGCTTCGGAGTTTCTAAGAAAGATGACTTAGGTGCAGCAGCAGGTCTAGCAGTATCAACCGCAGCTGTAGCCGTGGTTAAAGAAGGAGAAGCAAAAGCAATAATTGAATCTCTGGCAAAATCTCAATAGGTGAATGACCATGGGAAAAAATATGCCAGACAAAAAAGGTCCCGAACAACGCGAACCACGACGGGAAAAAGCGGAAGAAGTCCGTATAGAAGGCGAAGTACGCTTTTCTGAAGGATACGCAGCAGAAGTAAAAGAAATTGTTGCTCGCGGCGGTACTCGCGGAGAACTGACTCAAGTAATGTGTCAGATTATGGAAGGTCCTGATAAAAACAAAGCTATCCGTCGGAACGTAAAAGGTCCGGTGCGGATGGGAGATGTACTTGTACTTTTAGAAACAGAAATTGAAGCACAGCGCATGGGCGGACATCGCCGAGGCGGTAGTGGAAGCGGCGGCGGCAGTAATAGCGGTCGCGGAAGCAGGTGAGAATTATGGCTAAATGCACATTTTGCGGAGATCAAATCGAAAAAGGAACCGGTAAGATGCTGGTTTATAACAGTGGAAAGATTGATTACTTCTGCTCTACCAAGTGCGAGAAGAACCTGCTCAAGCTGAAACGAAAACCAGCCAAAGTTCTTTGGACAGAAATGTCTAGAGCAGAACGAAAGAAAGGTAAAGGAGCTAATTAGCTCTTCATCTTTTATTTGGTGAAAACATGATCGAAAGAACCTTAGTCTTACTGAAGCCGGATGCAGTCAAGCGCGGATTAATGGGAAGAGTCATTTCTCGTTTTGAAGATGCGGGACTGAAAGTAGTCGGCGCTAAGATGGTTTTAATCGACGAAGCTTTTGGCAAAAAACATTATTCTGATATTGCACAAAGAAGAGGAGAAAAAGTCTTACAAGTTTTACTTAAGTTCATGACTACCGGGCCAGTTATGGCTTTATGTCTGGAAGGAATAAATGCCGTGGAAGTGGTCCGCAAGTTAGTCGGCGGAACAGAACCGAAGAGCGCCTTGCCGGGAACAATTCGCGGCGATTTTGCGCACATGAGTTATGCTGATGCTGACGGACAGAATAAAGCGATTGAAAACTTAATCCATGCTTCTGGAAATATTGAGGAAGCAAAAACAGAAATTGCGCTGTGGTTTACCGCAAAAGAATTACATTCATACAAAACTGCACAAGAAGTGCATGTGTTTTAGAGAGTCAAGGAGGATAATTCATAATGGCAGGAGAAAAATTCGCTGAAAAAGTAATGAAGATTGCGCAGACCCCGAAATATATTCGGAATATCGCAACGAGTGCACACATTCACCACGGTAAAACCGCGATGACCGATAATCTTATGGCTGCAGCCGGAATGATGTCTTCAAAATTCGCAGGCCAATTAGATGGCGGGATGGCCACTTGGCAGCACGCTGATGAGCAGGAACGATTGATGACCGTAGATGCAGCGAACGTTTCTATGGTTCACGAATATAACAATCAAGAATTTTTGATTAACCTGATTGACACTCCCGGCCACGTTGACTTTGGTGGTAACGTTACCAGAGCGATGAGAGCTATTGATGGAACCGTAGTTTTAATTTGCGCGGTAGAAGGTATCATGCCGCAGACGGAAACAGTAGTTCGTCAAGCTTTACGAGAAAGAGTAAAACCAGTTCTATTCATCAATAAAGTTGATCGCCTGGTAAAAGAATTGAAGCTAGGCCCGGAAAAAATTGCAGAAAGAATCATGGCTTTAGTAGTCCTGTTTAACAATATGGTTGAACGGATTGCGGAAGAGCAGTACAAAGAAAAATGGAAAGTTAATGTTCAAGACGGCGGAGTAGCTTTTGGCAGCGCACGAGAAAACTGGGCTTTATCCTTCCCTTACATGCACAAGAAAAATGTAAAGTTTTCTGACATTCTTAAAATTTATGAGATGGATGAAGCAGAACGTAAAGAATGGGTTTGGAATAACGCGCCGTTACATGAAGTAATTTTAGACATGGTTATCAAGCATCTTCCTGATCCAGTGAGTGCGCAGATTTACAGAATTCCTAAGATCTGGCACGGCGATCCTGAATCACAATTCGGAAAAGATTTAATGACCTCTAACCCTGATGGAAAAGTAGCGTTTGTCATCACTCGTATTGTTATTGATCCACGCTCAGGAAAAGATATCTCTGCCGGACGATTGTTTTCTGGTACGCTACGCAGCGGCATGGAAGTGTACTTAAACAACGCTAAGCAGAAACAGCGTATCCAAAACGTCTATATCTATAATGGTATCAGGCCAGAAATAATGGAATCTCTTCCTGCTGGTAACGTACTCGCAATTTCCGGAGTTTTAGGATTTGCCGGAGAAACTATCACTTTAGAACCAGAACAACCTTTCGAAGAGTTAAAGCATATTTTCGAACCGGTTATCACTAAAGCAATTGAACCGAAGAAATCAGCTGATCTGCCAAAACTGATCGAAGTTTTACGGAAAGTAAGTAGGGAAGATCCTTCCGTTAAGATTGAAATTAATGAAGAGACTGGTCAGAACTTAATGCATGGAATGGGAGAATTGCACCTGGAAATTATTGAAAACAGGATCATTACCGAGAAGGGAGTGGAAATCAAAACTTCACCGCCTATCGTCGTATATAGGGAAACAATCAGCAAACCCAGCCCAGAAGTGGAAGGTAAGTCTCCTAACAAGCACAACAAATTGTACTTTAAAGTTGAACCTCTTGACCCCATAATTGCTCAGGGAATTAAAGAGAGCAAAGTTCCGCAAGGCCGCTTCAGGAAAAAGGACGAAGAGTTAGTTGCTTTCCTTCGTGATGAGTGCGGCTGGGACGCTAAGACTGCAGGTATGGTCAAGGCTATCTACGGCGGAAACATGTTCATGGATCAGACCAGAGGTATTGTCTACATCAACGAAATCTTAGAATTAGTCTTAGATATGTTTGATGATGTCATGAAACAAGGTCCTCTAGCTCGAGAACCATGTACTAATGTCAAAGTCAGCTTAACTGATTGTACTTTGCACGAAGACGCTATCCACCGCGGTCCGGCGCAGATGTATCCCGCTGTACGCGAAGGTATCAGAGGTGCAATGATGCAAGCAGGTCCAGTCTTATTCGAACCATTGCAGATCATGAGAATTGAAGCGCCAACTGAATACACGGGAGAAATTTCCAAATTAGTTTCTTCCAAAAGAGGACAATTATTGGAAATGAACCAGGAAGAAGATCAGGTGGTAGTCATTGCTAAGCTTCCGGTCGGAGAATTGATCGGCTGGAGCAGCGATCTACGTTCCGGAACAGAAGGTCGAGGAAGTTCATCTCTGGTAGACCAGATGTTTGAGAAACTGCCAATGGAATTGCAGGAGAAAATCAGAGGCCAAATCGTCCAGAGAAAAGGATTGAGCTCCGGAGAGTTAGGCGCATAGATTTTTTTCTTTCTTATTTTTATTTTCAAATTTATAATTTCTTTTTTTTCCTTTCTTCGTCTAAAAACATATAAAGTATGTGTTTATTTCCATTTACTACCGAAATCTTTATAAATAACCCTAAAAAAGAATGCTTACGTTTATATTAATCGAGATACTCGAGAAAAAACGGAGGAAATCACTATGGCAAGAACAAAAGAACACATCAACCTTGTATTCATCGGTCACGTAGACCACGGTAAATCTACCACTGTTGGACGATTACTTTTCGACTCTGGTAACGTTGACGAACAAACCATGCGAAAGCTGAAAGAAAAAGCTGAACAGCTTGGTAAAAAAGGATTCGAATTCGCGTTCGTTATGGACACTCTTAAGGAAGAGCAAGAAAGAGGGGTTACTATCGACCTTTCTCACAAGAGATTCGAAACTCCAAAATATTCATTCACTATTATCGACGCTCCAGGTCACAGAGACTTTATTAAAAATATGATTACCGGAGCTTCCCAAGCTGACTGCGCAGTTTTAGTTGTGGCAGCTAACGATGGAGTTAACGCTCAAACTATCGAACACTTGAGATTAAGTAAAATCTTTGGTGTAGGACAGTTGATTGTAGCTGTTAACAAGATGGACATTTCCGGAGTAGATCACAAGGAATCACGTTACAAAGAAGTAGTTGAAGAAGTTAAGAAACACGCTACTCAAGCAGGATGGAAAGTTGATACTGTACGATTCTTACCTATCGCTTCCTTGCCTGGTGAGAATATCACTAAGAAATCTGAAAAGATGGCTTGGTGGACTGGCGACACTTTACTTGACGCTATCAACAAATTTGATGTTCCTCAAAAACCAACTAACTTACCTCTACGATTGCCAATCCAAGATGTCTACAACATCACCGGTATTGGAGTAGTTCCAGTAGGAAGAATTGAAACTGGAATTATGAAGATCGGAGACAAAGTCATGGTTGTTCCAGGACGAGAAGGAAAAGGTATCGGTGGAGAAGTTAAGACCATCGAAATGCACCACGAAGTTGTTCCTGTCGCAGAACCTGGTGACAACGTTGGATTTAACGTGCGCGGTATCGCTAAGAAAGACATTGCACGCGGAGACGTTCTAGGTCACGCTGACAATGTTCCTACTGTCGCAACTGAATTCACTGCCCAAGTTGTTATCATGCAGCACCCAAGCGTTGTAACTGTCGGATACACTCCTGTATTCCACATTCACACTGCCCAAGTTGCTTGCCAATTTATGGAAATTATTAAGAAAATCAATCCAGCTACCGGAGCAGAAGTTACTGAGAACAAAGACATCTTACGAAATGGAGATGCTGCAGTCGTTCGCTTAAAACCAATGCAACCGTTGGTTATTGAAAAACACAGTGTCATTCCACAAATGTCCAGATTCGCTATCCGCGATTCCGGAGTTACTGTAGCAGCTGGTATGTGTATGGATATTGTAAAGAAACAGATGTAAATTTATTTTTATTTACCATCTTTTCAAGTTTCAATTCACGTTTAAAAAAATAAGGAACACGGTAAACATGCTATGTTTATTGTGCTGTAAACAACTATGACCCAACGAGCAAGAATCAAATTAGCCAGTACGGATATAGATAGACTAAATAAAGTCTGCTCTGACATTAAAGATATTTCTGACAAGACCGGGGTCAAGTTATACGGTCCCATCCCTTTACCTACTAAAAAATTAAAGATTGCTACCAGAAAGTCACCTTCCGGAGAAGGAAAAGCTACCTGGGAACGCTACGAAATGCGAGTTCATAAGCGCATGATCGATCTAGCTGCTGACGAAAGGACTTTGCGCCTGGTCATGAGAGTACCTATCCCTGAAGGTCTTAATATTGAGATCGAAATGGTAGATGCTTAAATAGTTAAATCAGTTATTACTTCTAAGTGATAAAATTTCAGAAAGGTTTATAAAATGCTGACATCTTTTTCTTCAAAAATGGGGTTCCAAGAACTATTGTGTAAAAGAATAGACCGAGGAGATTTTGAGCAGTTTGAACGCTATTCTAAAGACCTCTTAGCTGCTGACCCTAAATATGGAGAAGTATTTCTATATGCCTTAAGTTTAGCAAATGAAGTTTCTGAAAGTTATTTTAAAAATAATATTATGCTCATCGGTGGTTTTGGAGTCCTTGGTCATATGATTGCCGTGGAAGGTCCAGATATTGTAAAAAAATGGAGAGGATCCCATGATTTAGATATTGCCTGTCAAACTCAGGAAGCTTTGTCATATGTCTTACGAGAATTCGCTAGTGAAGAGCATCAATCAACTTCTCTTCCTGATAAAAAGAAGGCTAAATTTTATGATCCAACTATTGAGGAATTGCTACAAAAAGCATCTACTTGTGAAGGAGATATTTATTATCCTAGTAACTCTAAATATCCTACTCGAATCAGGGTAGGTAATAAGGAGTTAAAACCCCGAGATTTTAAAACTGCGGATGTGATCTCTGTTTATGATATTCCTTTATCTGTTCATAACAAATTTGGTCTGCTAGGGATGAAATTGGGAGTAGTTACCAGTGAAAACCTTCCTCGACCTAAAGATATAACTGATATTTACAATCTTTTAGGTATCTGTGAAAGACAAGGTCTTGCAGCTGAAGTTATTTATAACAAATTCAATGATGAAGAAAAAGGAAAACTAATGGATGTATTTGAGCATGGAGATAAGACTAATAATAGGTATATCTTGATTAATCCTACTGCGATGCTAATAGATAATCTCTGTGAATTGTATTTAGAAGAGAGTATGCAAAGAGAACATTAGTTTTTCTGGCATTAATTTTTAAAAAAATAAAAGTCTAGTTTTACTCGTCGTCTTTCTCAGTAGCGCCTTCTTCACGTCGGATAACCTTAACTGCATCCATCTTGACGGTGATAGGAATTGGAACAGCTGCTTCTAATAATTCGACCACGATCTCTTCTTTCTGTTTGTTGATCCTGATGACTTTAGCGTTTTCGCGCTTGAATGGACCGGAGATGATTTCCACGATATCATTCTTGTGGATATTCATTTCGATCTTGACTTGTTCGAGCATGTGTTCGATTTCAGCGTAGGGAATTTCATGTGCTAACAATCCTCGTGCATACGGAACGCCTTGCAAGGTAGCTTCTGCGTCTCCTTTAGAAGTTGCTTCAATAAAGATGTAACCGCGCATGCCGTGCGGTCTGATGACCGCGATGATGCCAGCATTAGGTTGCTTTTGCAGCTTGGAGATAAGATAGTCTACTACTTGGTCTTCTCTGTTCGCTGCGGTTCTTAATCCGTAGATTTGTGTTGGGGTTGACATGTTAAAATAAGAGTTGTTTTCCGAGGAAGATGATAAAGCCCAGAGCACCAATCACCGCGATACCTAAACTAGTGATTTTAACGATGCTCTTATACTCCTCCTTGGAGGGTTTTTTAGTAATTCGCAGTACGCGCAGAGCTTCTTTTATAAATCTTTTTACTTTATGGCTCTTGGTTTCCTGTACTTCCATATAGCAGAAAACAGGGCTTTCGTTTATAAAGCTTTCTAGGAAGATTTAAAGTCTATCCCTTCTGCAAAGAGCTACTATGATTAAAACAAAATTTCCCGAGGAGTTCTTCCAGTATTGGATGAAGTGCGCTGAAGAGCGTAGGACGGCAGAAATGAAAGAGGCAGGCAAGGTTGATTTTACAAGCCTGGAATCCCTTGCTGTATTAGCCTTTGATCAATATGCGGTCCACGGAGATGTTATGCGAGGCGCTCAGGAATATTCTAAAGAAAAAGAATTGACTCCGGAGATTCGGAACAAGATTGAGAAATTAATACGCATCGCCGAAGAAGGACGGGAAGAAATACGAATGGATTTTCCGGAGATAACTCAACATTATTTATACGGAAAAAGGTAATTCTCATCAGCCCATAAAATCAATACCCAGCTCTGACTCCAGTTCTTCCTTCTTCTGGCCGAAGTAAGTATTCTCTTCGCCGAAGATCTGTTCTGAGCTTACGCCGGTGATGATGACCATGGTACGGATAGTTCTTTCCAGATCTTTGTAAATCTGGGCACCCCAGATGATTTTCGCTTTTGGATCCAGACTGCCGGAGACTGTTTCCACGATGCGGCGAGCTTCGTCCAAGGTAAGATTTTCGCCGCCAGAAATATTGATTAAAGCGCCAGTAGCATTGGAGATGTCTACGTCGATTAGAGGATTGTCGAGCGCTTTCTGCACTGACTCATCGGCGCGATTTTCAGCATCTGATTCGCCTACTCCGATCAGTGCTACCCCGCCCTGGCCCATGATGGTTTTAACGTCGGCAAAGTCTAGATTTACCAGGCCGGTTCGGGTAACCATTTCAGCTATGCCTTTGACTGCATTGGTAAGAATTTCATCTGCTACTTTGAAAGCCGTTTGCAAAGGCAGGTGAGGAGCTATCTCCAATAATTTTTCGTTAGGAATGACAATAAGAGTGTTAATGTTCTGTTCCATTTTCTCCAGACCGATCATGGCGTTTTCAAAGCGGTGAGAACCTTCCATGCTGAAAGGCATAGTAATGATTCCTACGCTTAAAATACCCATTTTTTTGGCAGTCTGAGCCACATACGGAGCACTTCCTGTGCCAGTTCCGCCACCCATACCGCAGGTGATAAAGACCATATCTGCTCCTTCTAGCAGCTTCTTAATATCGTGCTCATTTTCTTTGGCCGCTTCTTCGCCGACTTTAGGATTAGAGCCTGCTCCTAGGCCTTGGGTCAATTCCTTTCCGATCAGTAGTTTTTTGTCAGCGCTCGTATAAAGTAAGTCTTGGGCATCAGTATTCATGGCAATAGTTTCTACGCCTTTAATGCCAATTTCAGAAATGCGATTGATGGTGTTATTTCCTGCTCCACCGCAGCCTACTACTTTTATTCTGGTCTTATGCCCGGCAATTAAGCGTTGTAACTCCTCGTCTATCTCAGCATTCGCCTTTTTATGAGAAATCTGTTCAGCATGAAAATCTTCCCGATAATGACCCATTTACCCTCTCACCCTTTTACAGCTCTGAGGAACGGGAATTTATAAAGATTATTGCACTGAAAACTAGTCTATACTAGATGGTTAATATTGTGGTGACTTTAGATGAAGTATTTTTGGATGAGGAAAATCTTGTTCTACTTCTCGAAGCACTTCTTCTAAAGAAGCAATCGTTACTGCGCCATGTTCTTGAGAGATAACTTTTCCAACATAAACATGCCAAGGTTTTCTACTAAAATCATGATACTCTTCATCACCGCTTGATTCGAGCAGAATAGCTTTATACCGTTCTGTTCTTGCTGAATCACTATTTCTTCTTACTTTTGCTTCAGCATACGATTCTTCATCCATAACTAAACCTCGTTTTTGTAACTGTTCGGCAATATGCTTAACGTTTTGAGCGTCATGCATTTTTGTTGTTCCAGAATATTCAAATACTTCTCCAACTAATAAGAATGACATTTTATTCTTTCTTTTCTCCAGTCTCTTCCTTCTTGAATAAAATATCTTTCAATCCGGTCAGCTGCATCAGCTTTTGTCCCAGAACTGCGCTGATTTGAGCCGGTAATTCACCAGGAATAGTTACGGTGGCAGCATTATCTTTAAGTTCGATTTTCAAAGCTTCAGATGGAAGACGTAACAGAGCGGAGAGGAAAGCACTTACTTTTTCTTTCTGATCAGTTACTTTGCGTAATACTTTGTATGAGTATACTACTTCTTTTCCGGCTAGAGGATGATTGAAATTGACGATCACTCTACCGCCGGAAACTTTGGTAACTAAGCCCATTTCCCCGTCAACATCAACTTGCAGGCCGGGATGCGGCTGAAGATTATGTTGGCGGAAGGTATCCATAGGCATGATCTTAACTAATTTGATGTCTCGTCTTCCAAAGGCATTTTCTGGCGGTATATTTATGGTATATTCTTTTCCCAATTCTTTATCCGCTAATTGGGCGTCTAAACCGGGCAGAAGCTGCCGCTCACCGACGCAGACTACCGCGGTTTTGTATTTATGTTTAGGATTGTGTAGGTGATGCTCTTTGGCTACTTTTTCAGAAGTGGTATCAAAAACAGTACCATCGGCAAGTTTGCCAGTATAATCTATTTCCACAAAATCATGAAGCTGTATTTTTTCGCTCATGCATGCTTATTTTGAGAAGTAGTTTATAAGTTTTATTGAAATTCACTTCACTAGTTAAAGGTCCTTTACTTCAGAAATTACTTCCTTAAATAAATCGATGGGAGGGATAGTATTATCCGGTAAACTCTCATATCCCTGACGGGGATCTTCATCGTTTTCTAGTTTGACAGAATAGTAAGTCGCTTCCAATGATTCTTTTCCTCGAGGATCGTAGGGCAAGTAACTGTTGCTGCCGCAGCCACTAGTGTCCGAGAGTATGTCGCGATTGATGAAAAGATTAAGGCTGATCATTCCACCGTTCTCTTCTATAACATCATACCAACCATCGATGGCATCCTGATCCGGTTCAAAATTATTGGCATTAAATGATTCATAGATAGGCATTCCGCTTGGTTCAGTATACAGATATTTTCCTTTTTCAGGATACACTTTTTTTAATTCCTGCTCTCCTGGTGTAAGCACCGCAAAAGCGTGGTAGAGATATTGGTAATTGCAAAATACTCCCCCATAATACGTCTTTTCAGCATGGATTTGTTGCCCTTTAAACTCCGGTTGGGGAAAAGTGCTTTCTTTATCTCGGGTGAGATTTTCTAAATCGAATACTACTGCTCCCTGCATTTCACCCGGATTATCGGAAGTGAACTCAAATCTAAGCCGATCATCCCAGACATTAGGGATATACTTCATACGATGGATAATGTTAAGCTTCCCGGCCAGTCGTTTCTTTCCTGCAAAGGCTGGATTAGTGTACGAAGAATTTTGTAATTCATACTGGCCAGAATATTGCGGGTATTTTTGTTCGCAGCCAGTTAAAACTTGAAGACTGACCATTCCTGCCAAGAGCATGGATCGTTTCACGAGCGGACCTTTTTGTTTTTGTACAAAGCAATAAAGGAGGTGATTTTTTGTAATGTTTCTTCAGGAGTGAGCTTGGTTGTATCCAAAATTAAATCGTACTGCGATTCATCGCGATGGTCAATATCATAAGTTTTTTTGTATCGCGCAGCGTTTTTTTCTTCCCGTTCCTGAATCCATTTTTTCATGGCTTCAAAAGTGGAAAATACTCCTTCGTTTCGTTTTTCTTGGATAGTTTTATTCTGTACATCTTTCCAAATTCTCTTCGCGCCTTCTTCAGGATCGACTTTCATAAATATCTTTACTGATTCGGGGAGGAAATGAAACTGCATTCTCCCTTCTACAATGATTAATTTATTTTTTTTATCTAATTTCCGGGCCTGATTGGCAGCAGCTTTGTCTACATCTGTATCTGTTTTGGGATGAGTTTTGGCATATTCCGTTAACTCCTGCAGGGTCATGCCTTTCTTTCGAGCTAATTCCCGCCAGATGCCTCCTACATAAATTCGCTCCGCTCCAAATCTTTTGACTAGCATTTCTGCAGCAGTGCTTTTGCAGCTGCCCGGCGTTCCAGAAATAGTGATAATCATGTAAAAAAGAAACCATCCGTGATTAATAAAATCTTCTTTTCTGCAAAATCCTCTTTCCTCTAATCGTAAGCTTTAAATAAATGTTTAATATCTTTTTGATATGGATAAAAAAGAGATAGACCTGTTTGCTGATCAATCTAATTCTGCTGAGAAGAAAAAACCTTCGCGAACAGTCAATCCTACTGCTATCATAATTATGGTAGTTATTCTCATTGCACTGGCTATCTTTGTAGTGAGACCAGCAGTGTTGGGTTATGGAATTTACCAAGAAGCACAGGCTTCTAATTTGGGTGTGCAGGATTATGCTCAGAACATGCAGCAGCTAAGTAATGATCTGGAAGTGACCAAAGCAAATCTTTCAACCTATTCTACTTTTACCGGAGCTTTAATTGCGCAGGTAGATCAAAAGTCTAACGAGATTACGGAATGTAAAGTACAGCTGGAACGGACCAAGGCTGATCTTGAAGTAGCCCAGAAGCAGGTGGCAGATAAGGATACAGAAATCGCTACGGTAAAAAGTGAGAGCCAGAAAACGGTCGAGCAGCAAGTGACTGAAAAGACTGCCGGCTTAGAACAATCTAAAGTGGATTGTGAAGCTTCTTTTGCTACTAAAGAAAAGGAAGTAGGTGAAGTTCAGGCTAAGTATGACCAATTAGTTAAAAATACAGTTAAAAGCATCTGCTGTAAAACCAAAGTTGATAATCCACAAATAAACTTCTATGATGTGGTTGATGGCAAGATAACTTGTTTAGAACAAGGAACTAATCAGTTGAGCTGCTGATCTTAAAACATTTACCTAACCGTCTCGTACTTACTTTCTTTCAATGTTCCGGACTTATCCTGCGCCCATTTTTTGCTCCAGAACCAGGCCACTTTAAACAAACCCCATTGCTGATAACGACGCATGGAGGTGGTGACAGTAGTATTGATACATTTGAATTTTCCCAGCTCCAGTAAATTTAGAGCTAGTTTGCGGTGTTCCCGTACGATGATCTCGGGATTATAACCGCCGATGTGATGGAAATCTTTTTTGCGGCAGACCAAAGCTCCGCTACAGCCTTGATAGAGATTAAGATAGTGGTAACTGTTTTTGAAGCCAAGCGCTAAACGATAGGAAAGCTTACCTGAATCAGGCTGGGCGAATGTGGTAGCCACACTGTATTCTGGCGTAAATTGTTCTTTGATTTTTTGTAAGCTGTCCGGCGCAAGCTGGGTATCTGCATCAAGAAAAAGTACTATTTCTCCCTGGGCATTGAGTGCTCCGGCATTTCTGGCCACGGAAACGTTGGGCTTCGCTAAGGAAAGATGGCGAACTTTCGCCCCAGCATTTTTTTTGGCGATTTCTTCTGTCTTATCCGTGCAGCCATTGGTGACAACTACAACTTCATAGTCCGGCAAGGCCTGTTTTTTGATACTATCGAGTGTCGATTGAAGATACTTTTCTTCATTATGGGCGGGGATAATGATAGAGAATAATGGCATGAAAGAGTTTGAGAGGAAGCGTTTTAAAGGATTATTATGATGAAAAATATATTTTAAAGTAGTTAAAGAGGGATGT
>DATDUF010000083.1:0-3289 GCA_035290485.1 Candidatus Nanoarchaeia archaeon | reverse complement strand
GAAGTTAAAGCAGTGATCGTTGATGAGATCCATCTCTTGAACGACGCTTCCCGCGGACCGACGCTGGAAATAATATTAACCCTGCTCAAAAATCTGATCAAGCCGCAAATTATTGGCCTCTCGGCTACGATTGGCAATCCGCAAGAACTCGCTGATTGGCTGGAAGCTACTTTAGTTATCGATGAATGGCGTCCGGTCGAGTTAAAGAAAGGAATTTTTTCTGAAGGAAAAGTTGAGTATTACTAGTATTAATTATTATTAACAGAGAGAAACCCCAATTAACTATTTCACCAATCCCAAAATCTTCTCAAATTCTTTCGCAGCATATTTCTCTTTATACTCTGCTGCTGCTTCCCGCAATTCTTTCAACTCAAACTTAAATCCCTTTTTCACCAGCAAGGGTCGCTGCTTGCCCACAAAATCTGCAAACTGGGTCACATTGTGCGGCTTTTCTGATTCATAACAGCGCTCGAAATCAATCAAGGTCGCATTAGCTTCCTGATCTACAATAATATGTTTCAAAGGATGATGCATCTCTTCTTTATTGACTTGCAATTTGTCCATGACATAACATTGTTGAAAGACCGATTTCAAAACCGCTTGGATATTTTCTTTCGAAGCCTGGGCTAACCATTCCTCAATATACACTCCTTCCGCAAACTCATAAGCAACGTAATCTTCTCCGGAGAATAACATCTTCGGACCAATAGCTCGCTCATTCAGTGCTTTCAACCAAAAAACTTCACTGGTAATAGCATCAGCAGCCTTACTTTCTTTTTTCTTTACTTTGATCGCCACAGTGATGGTTCGTTTCTTTACCGGAACTTGTTTTTTGATTACTAAGCTTTTATCAAATTGCGCAGTATATACTATTCCCCGTTTTCCTTCTGCAAAATAATGGACATTGCGCAATAGTTTTCCTTCCAGCTGCCGCAGCAAAGGAGTTTTGGTAATCTTATATACATATAACGTTTCGAAAGCAATTTTCTCTTCATCTAATTCTTCCCACTGTAATAAATTATGTTCTAGAATCTCTTCAATTTTCTGCTTTTTCGTCAGAGAAGAAAATAAGAATAATATTACTCCTTCCGGGAACATGTGGCTGGAAGCATCTTTAAAAAACCGCTCAGAAATTTCCCAGCCCTTCTTGCCGCCGTACAAAGCAGCATCTTCAATTCCCTTATCCTGCGGCAGATAAGGAGGATTAAAAATAATAACATTGAAAGAACCTTCAAGATGCTCAAACAGATTACCTTGCCTGGCTTTAATCTTGCGCAGTTTCTTTTTCTCAATCTCCGCATTCAAAGCTTCAACGGCTGTAGGATTACTGTCAACTGCCACCACTTCCCGCACGCTGGGTACTTCAATAGCTGTCAATCCCTGGATTCCAGAACCGGTACCCATATCTAAAACTCTGCCGATAGCAAACTGTCTTACAAACTTCTGTAATAAGTACGAATCTTCTGCTGGTTGGTAGATATCCATTCAGCATAACAAATTAGTTTTTTAGATAAATCTTACCATTCTAAATGAAAAAGTTAATAAATAAACAAGCAGCACAGACCCAAGTTGGGCTCGTGGTCTAGCGGCTATGATGCTGCCCTTACAAGGCGGATGTCGCCGGTTCGAATCCGGCCGGGCCCACTTCTTATTTTTTTTCCTCTACTGGTAAACTATCTTTCTCAAGAATGCTTTCTTTTTCAACTTTAATCTCGGTAGAAACGGCAGCTTCTTTGGCTTTTCCATCTTTCTTAAGCTTAACCGCAACTTTTCCAGCCACATCTTCTCCTAATTTCTTGGCTCCCTTGGACAGCTTGACTGCCACTCCGCTTAAAGTACCGACGGCAGCAATAATAGCAGTGATAGTAACTAAGTTATCCTTCATCCAGGAAAGTACAGTCTGATTAGGTTTTTTGGCGTCATCCAAACGATACGTTATATCCGCAATGGCTGAACCTACTAGATTGACATTCACCTGTGCCTCTTGCAGACGACCGGTCAACATCTTTTCCTGCGCATCTTGCAGCTGGCCTTTAGTGCTTTTGATGGTATCAAATACTTCTGAGACCAGATAACCATCTGCTTTTTTTTCATAATATTTATCTTCCTCAGTCTTCAGTTTTTCCTTCAATTCCAGCAAATTGGTTTCCAATTCTTCTTTATTCACTTTTACTTGCTCGGCAACGGCAAAAGTAACAGGAAATATTTTTTCATCAATCTTGACTGAAGCAGTAAGGCTGCCTTCTTTTAAGACATTCATCTTTACGGTCAGCGAATCTTGTTCGCCAGGTTTCAAACGAGAGATAGTAGTAGAACTCAGATGCTGTATCCCTTCACCGATTACTTTAGCGGAGATATCTTTGATAGTTTCAGTACCAGCATTTGAAACAATAAACGTGACTTGATTTTCTTTCAGCTGCAAAGAGACAGGAAAATACGAGGCAATATTTATTTTGGAATCATAAGAGCTAACCGTGATGGGAATCTTTTTCGTGACTTCACTACCTGAAAAAGAAGAAGTAGGATCACTAACTACTAGCTTGACCGTTGCATCCCCCACATTTTCAAAAGTATAACTTGGATTTTGCTCGACACTGTCAACAACACCATCGTTATTGAAATCCCATGCAAACATGAAAGGAGTATTTTTATCAGGAAATTCTGAAACTGTAGCGGTGAATTTCACATTCAATGGAGCAATACCGGAAGAAGGTACAGCTAACACCGACACACTAAACGGTTCATCGACATTTACCGTGGTAGAAACCGTACTGCTTCCGCTGGCAGTAGTCACCTTTGCCGTGGCCGTATGCTTTCCCGCGGCGTAAGTAAATTGCGGAGAGATTTCGGTGCTATCTTCTTTTCCATCTCCATCAAAGTCCCAGGAAACAGAATTAATTTCTTCAGATGAAACCAAATTAAAAGTTACGGCCAGGGGAGCTTTGCCTGACGAAGGAACAGTATTCAGGGATAATGATTCTTCTGCCATCACTGAAGAAGCAACCACCATCAATAAAATAATCAATAAACCACATTTTAATAATCCACTCATTTTTTTCACCAACGAAACGGCTAAATGTTTCCTTTTTAAAGATTATTATATGGCAATAGTTGTATAAAAGTAGAATTCAAGCAGTTTTTCTATCTCTAAAAATTTATAAGTAAAAATCAAAAAAAAACAAAGTGAAGATTTGAGACAGGACAAAAACAAAATCATAAATTTTATAAGTCATTTATCTAACATACGATTAATGACTAAAAAATATGATCCTAAAAAATCGCTTTCTAA
>DATDUF010000082.1:0-5835 GCA_035290485.1 Candidatus Nanoarchaeia archaeon | reverse complement strand
TCTTCAGATCATCAGCGATGATGATCTTATTAGTAGTTTCTGAATTGACAAATCTAGAAGCAATACTGAAGATAGAATAAGCAGCTACTAAGACAATTATGATCTCCAGAATCATCATTAAAGTAGTGATTCCTCTCTTATCCATCCTCCTCAACCCTCTTTTACTCATCCGTTCCACCGTAATTACCAAGGAGTTTAATAGTATTTCCATTCTCCTTATTGAAATACAGTACTGTTCTACGAGGAATTTCATAATAACTTCCTACAAAAACTGATGACTTTTTAGCTAAATTCCGTTCGATCATAAAGCCATCTGAACAAGTATAAGAATTCACTAAGGTCCCTTCTCCAATACTGCAAGTTTCCACTTCCAAATTATAATCTACATTTACACAAATTACTTTCTTTGGCGTGACGGTTATTTTTCCTTTCAAGCCTTTATCGAAAACGGTAGTCTCAAAATCAGAGTCTCTCAAAAGACAGAGGCAATTTTTGGTATCGTCGCATTGCCCCGGTTTTAAGATATCAAGAGCATAATCAGTATTGGGCGCTTTGGCATTTACATCTATAATTACTTTCGGAGCATTTATTTGATAATACACTATTGCAGTTGCTTCATCCAAAATCAAGAGAATGCTTTTACGCTCGCCTGACTGCCCCTGCTCAGCAAAGGTATTCAGCTGCTGTAGAAATTCTCCATAATTATCCTGCGCCTGCTCACTAGTACGAAAGAAACTAGAAGCAATATAACAAGCAGGAATAAAAACCATCAGACAAATAAGTAAAGAAATAAGAAAATGAGTCATAATTCCTTTTTTCGCTTTCATCTGCCACATACTTTCAATCCTATTGCTTAATCCACTCGCTTCCGATGCATTTGTACGTCAAGCTATTGGCTTGTTTGGTGATGCCTTCATTTGCTTCTTTACAGCCCTGCCAAAATCCCTGGGCGCAAAGTAAAGAGCCGTATTCCGGTTTTGATTTCCAGCGCCATTGAAAGAGATTTTTTGGTTCACTCTCATCAGGAATAGATTGATAGTTATTAAGATCGACAGTAAGATCATTATATTTCCCTAAAGAAATGATTTTTCCCTCATCAACTTTTGCTTGACCACAATCATTAGAGTCAATATCGTCGTCTTCGCTGGCCATGATCCAGCATCCTTCTTTCAGCGGCTTGAGATTAAATTTACCGTCACAGTCATCATCCTCACTATGACAAGTTCCAGCCCCCACCCAGCCAGTACAAGCTTGTTGAATTACTGCATCCTGCGGATCAGCGCCCCAATCATCACCGCCGAATATTTCCAGAGACTGATAATGGCTAGATTCTGATGGGCCTGACTTTTGCGAATTTGTTCCAGATCCAGAATTCTGCTGTTGGCCTGCCGAAGGATTAGTTTGTTGAGTAGAATGCTGAGTTCCTGCTACAATTCCGCAAACCGGTTTGCTGTTGTACTTCTTTACATCTTCCTGTCTTTGTTCAACGCTAAAAGTAGCGGGACAACCTTCATCAATAGAATCGCCAAAAGTACAAGGACACTTATCAAAAAAATTACGAATACTATCTTTGTCTGCATCACCTTGAATACCACTAATTTGAGTGCCTACAATACTTTCTTGTTTAGAAAGCGAACCCTGTAAAAAAAACAAATATATAAATCCAAACGCTAATGCAACGAATGCAAATACTAGTAATGTTATAAGAAAACTCATTCCTTTTTTATTTGTAAACATTATTCTCACCTTACTTTCCTGCGATATCTTCCTAGCTGCATCTTTCCTGTCCATCTTGAAGCGAGCTTAGATAAATTGAACTTACGTCACGTTCCTTAATTAAATCTGCGATTTGATTTTGCTGGCCAATATAAAATAAGGGAAATCCTGCTCCTGGAAGAAGCAGACCAATTTGCTGTTGAATAAAGCCTTTCCAGAAAGTACTTTCTTTTTTATTTTTAGGCATGATAGAAATGGCATACGCCTCTCGAGGCAAAATTTCTGCTGCCGTGGATACTATTCTCCCTGGCCCGCCATAACCTTGGATATAATCTAAATATGTTTTGTTAACTCGGCCATAAACATGAGAAGACAAATATTGGTTAATTTCATCAGTAGTGATGGGCCCGCCCTTAATATCATTCTGATCTACTAAAATAGTATAACAATTAAAACATTTATTAGGGCTAGCTTCATCATAGCCTAAAATGGCAGGCATGAAATCAGCTTTAACATTATCTAAAAGCTCTTCATATTTTCCTTCTCCAAACATCCACCAACAACGAGCAGTACTATCAGCCACTTGCTGTAAGATTTGATCCCGGGATCCGGAAACTTTCTTATCAATAGTACGACATAAGGGAGGAATTGACTTGACTTGTGCTTTAAACAGGTTTAATCCTTCTTTACCGGAACTCCAATCAATATTCAATGCAGTTTTGGCTCGCTGGGCAATAGAAATCTGACACAACAACTCTGCTTCTGCATCGCTGGATTTAGACGTAAAACGCATTAAAAGCCCGCCAATCAAAAAAAATGAAATGAGCAACAGCGAAGTAGTTATGATAAACTCCATTCCTAACCCTTTTTTTGATTTTATTTTCAGCATGTACCTAACCACATAACTTTAACTCTCCCCGCTTAATTTTATTTCCCACGGAGTTTGCTTCATCAGGAGTAAAATAATCATTATCGATGCCGCTTTCGTCATAATCACTTACTAAATTGGTTGGAAAAAAACATACCTTCTCACCGTCGGGCGTAAACAACCAACCATTATCATCAAAATGATTCTCTAAATCTAAATCTGGGACACTGATGCGATTGCCATTATTTCCTGAAGTTGTATAAAAAATAGTTAAAGATGTAACTGGTTGATAATAAGGATAAATTAAATCTTGCTTTCCCTGCAGAAAATGTTTGAAAAAATGTTCACTCACTCTGCTAGTTCCTGCTACCACGCAAGGTTTCATTCCAGAAATTTCGCCAGAGAGATCAGTCATAATTTGTTTTCCACCTGCTCCGGCATAAACGGTTAAAAGTGTTTTATCTCCTTCTACCTTAAATTGTAATGAAGTGCCCTTTTCTCCTAAATCTGAAAACGCTGTATATTGAGCAAAACAATTCTCTTTTCCCTGACCGAGCATGGAATTAATGGTTTGCTTCAGTTTTACTATTTCTGCTCGATGTTCATCAGGAATAGATACTTCGGCTTTCTGCTCTTCTAATCCAAAACTAAATTTAGGAAGAAAATCTTTCAGGCCTAAAATTGCTTCTTTCACTTTACCGACCATGCCCTCGCCACCAAAAACAAAAAGACCCATTATTACCAGAATTCCAAAAATTATGGCTACAAAATATTTGACCAGTTCAGTTACTTCTACCATCCTAAAAGAGGTTGAAGAACTTGTCTAGCAACCCTTCCCCCTGGCCTTTAAGAATAAAATAAATTCCCGCTACCACAAAGAAAAAAACTAAGAGAATGATGATCCAGACAATGTAATTTATATCTCCTTTTTTTGCTATCATTCAATTTTTCCACTTCTGTGATGCCGATTTTACGGTGATAACGGCGCAAGTTTCTTTTGCAAGCCGTATAATATCAGTCCAAAGGTAACCAAAGCTAATGCGGCAATTAAAATCCACACCATCACTGCATTACTCATCGCTTTCTTGTGCCAGTTCATATTGATCAGCTATTATCTGCTGGGGATTTTTTGATGCTCAGGCAGCATTTTTTTGTATCTGCACATTCAAACAGCGCAGCTGGAGCAAGATTACCGCCTTGCTGACGACAATCTGATTCACTTAAGCAAGCTCCTCCTGCCGTCTCACACGCCGACAATCCGCTCTCCACTTTTCCTGTTCCACGGCTGAACATCAATAAAAGAACTACCGCTACAATCAGAGCAATGACTGCCGCCATGATAATCCACCACATCTGGGATTGAGCTTTATTATTTATTTTCATCATGGTCTTGGTCATCCTTCAATTTATCTGATCTATTTAGACCAGACACAGCCGGATTCTGATTCGCAAGATTCCTTACTGTCAGTAAACCCTTTACAGCGATCGATTTCATCTCTGAAAGCTGAGCGAGCAGTATCTTTGCCTTCCTGTGAACTAGCAGCATCAAATTCACTCATGAATTTACTTTCAAATGCTTCCCCTGGTCGGCATTGTCCGTAGAAAATACGCATCTTAAATAATTCAGTTTTTGTTTCTTCACTTACTTTTTGACCAAACTGTCCGGTCTGCTGAGTAAATATAACTACTAGAACTACCAGAACAATCAATGCTAAAGCAGCAACAATAATCACGTTTATGGGCAAGCCCTGCCCTTTCTTTGAAAATGTCATCTCACACACCTCTTTTTAACGCTCTGCACTTAAAAGGAGGTAAGAAGGGCGTTTCCTTCTGTGCCTCGTTTTTTACTCTACTATGACTATAACTATCTTCGAATGAAGAAAGAAATTATGTATATAAAGTTTTCCTACCCTAATCACACAAATACAAAGTATTTTCCACTAATCCGGCTTCGGTATTGATCGGAAATAAACCGGAACTATCCCGTTCCTTCCATTTAGGACAGCCTTCTGACATCACTGGCTCAATCAGATCAATCGGTTTCTCACCCTGAAAGGGAATGAGCTGAGAATGAAATTCGTAATGTTTATTCCAGCTCCCTAAGGTTTTATCCAGAGAATAGGTAATCATTTCCTGTAAAAACGCACAGCTATGCAACGCTTTACCTGAATATGGCCCCATACATTGGTATATAGAGATATCTACATCCCTATACTTGGCGCAGTCTTCAATTACATCGCCGCCAATCTTAGGAGCGCCTTGACTTAAAGAATAACAAGCTGAATCCTTGCTTACAGTGGTTTTCATCAAGGCACTCATAGTACTATATGCTAAACCTTTTCGAGTAAAAATTTTCTTCTGCGGTTCTGATTGTAAGGCGAAGGTAGCCATAAATAACATTCCTAAAGCAATGAGAATGACAATTATTACTAATCCGATCACTTCCATCTGCCCGCGATTATCATTCTTGAGTAAATTAGAGATCATGAGTATACAGTCACCGCCACATAGCCAAACCCATACTCCGGCTGGTTATCTCCTGCTAATTCATCTTTTAAGGTTACCACAAAAAAAGTAGGCTCTTTTCTGGTAAAATCTGGTTTTTGTTTATCGTATAAAATCCAGGTCTTGTTTTCCGGATAAGTTTCTTGTACAGTTATAGTAGCATAGGAAAATATTTCAAAATAATACTCATCAAGATACTTCTGCATGGTTTCCTGCGTGGCATTCAGCTTTAAGACATCAAAACAATTATCCTCCGGTTCTGCTTCACCGCGACTGCAAATCAATTCTGACATAAATAAGGTTTTCAGCGTGCTTTCCATGGCCCGCGTGCCGAGCAACTCTTCCTGTTTCTCCTGTAGTGCAATTTTTTGATAGCGGAAATAAAAAATGACCCCAAACAATAACAAGACAAAAAAAATGAAAAGGATAGCGATAGTTTCTGTCATCTGTAATTGTCCTTTTCTGTTTACCTTTTTTGTATGTTTCATTTGAATTATTATCGTATCTTGTTTCTACTATCCATCCTAATACAGCGAAACGCTGCAGGAAATTCGTAATTTATCATTCAGCTCTTTTACCTTTGCTGCTGCATCGATCAAATCTACGCATGACTCTGCTTGCAGTCGGCAGGCGCTGGTACTTTGGGAAAGATGCCCTAAAGCATCAAGCATATTTTCATTGTGGTCCTTTAAGTGGCCTCGGCATTCACTGGAGATATCATTTTGATAATAAGTCAGCAGCTCTTG
>DATDUF010000081.1:0-4206 GCA_035290485.1 Candidatus Nanoarchaeia archaeon | reverse complement strand
GAAATACGCAGAGCCATAGAATTTGCCGGTGATGTAGCCAAAGGAGGTCCGGTAGTTGTACATACGGGGGAATTTCATCGTCCCATCAGCGGAGCGGACTGGAATCAGGAAGGAGAATATGCCGGAAGATTTCGCATGCATGAAAAAGAAAAAGAACAGGAAACTTTCGGGGTAGTGGATAAAAGGCTAGGTAATTTGATAGTAGAGACTCACAAGAATAAACCGGTTTCAAAGCCAGTGTGGTTAACCGCAAAACCCGGTGAGGAGTTTGTAGATTTTGATGGCAAGAAAAAAAGTGCTCCAAAAGGGGAGTCAGTATATGTTGATTATTTAGGAAAGCGCGTCCATCGATATGAACGAGTTCCGGTTTTTGATAAGGAAAAAGGGGAATTTCTGACCAAGCAATATAATTGGAAAGAAATGGGAGATCAGGCTAAGGAAATGGAAATGGAAGCGCGAGAAGAATGGCAGAATTGGAAAAAAGCCACTCTTCAAGAGAAAGCAAAAATAGAAGAGAAGTCAATGTGGGTAAGATTCCTGCGTGAAGATATTACTAATCCAGAGAAAGAAATTAAGATTCGCCCTGAAGAAGCATACGTGGTGGCTGCACTCGAAACGCAGATAGGAAATGCCAAAGGTTGGGCTTACAATTATAGCCGTAATTTTGATGAGCACGTCGAGAACGTGAAGAAATTACGTAAGGCGCTAGAATATTATGAAAAAATAGAAAAGGAAACCAATGAAGAAGAACGCTGGAAGCTGAAGCGGCAAGCAGAAGGCCTGGCCGGCGGTTTAGTTCCCGGTGATGCAAAATTTCCTTCTGAGATCATCAAGAGGCAATTATCCTATGAAGAGAGTAACATCAAACAAGCTCAGGAAAGTGCCGCCAGCCAGTTTGCCCAAGCGGCAGAACAGCTGGAAACTATCAAGCACATTCAAAGTGCAGAAACGTATGCTTTAGAACAGGCTTATGATTCCTATGCGCAGGCAGGTATCAGTGCCATGCGACAGTCGCAGAAAATGAAAGAAAAAGGTGAGTTAAGAAAACCAATCACTGTGGCCATGGAAAACTTATTTCCTGAAAGTTACGGCGCTCATCCTGATGAATTGATGAAATTAGTTTTGGAAAGCAGAAAGCGCATGCAAGAAGTGTTGCAGGAAAAATACAGGATGACTAAAGATGAAGCAGCAACAAAAGCACAGCAGCACATTACTGCTACTATTGATACCGGGCATGTTAATATGTGGCGAAAATACTGGGTCGGCGATCCAAAAAAGACTATCGATCAGAACGACAAGGAGTTTGATGTCTGGGTAATCAAGAAAATGGCAGAGATGGCTCAGAAGAAAGTTGTGGGTCACGTACATCTCGACGATAATTTTGGATACCATGACGATCATCTTGCTCCGGGCGAAGGAAATACGCCTATCGTTGCTATGATTAAAGCGTTGAAAGATAATGGTTACAAAGGAGAATTAATTGTCGAACCTGGTGCAGACTGGACTACTGACGTTTCTGGATTCAGCAGCGTCATGAAAACCTGGAAATTATTTGACAGCCCAGTCTATGGGGTAGGAGCGGGAATGCGCGGCCGAGGCTGGGGAAGTTTAGGTGAGGGATACCTGGGCGTAGCCCATCCTCCTTATTTTGTCTTTGGGCAATATTCACCGAGTGAAGAATGGACACTTTGGAGCGGCGTGCCGCTAGAATAAACTTTGGAGTAGAGGAAAGTTTATAATTTAGTGCTTTATTTTCTTAGTATGCCTGACGGAAAAAGAAGATTGCCTTTGTATACTGAACCTTCTGGATTTGATGCCAAGGAAGTATTAGCGTTGCACTTTAATAAACCCTTATTTTTTACTGCTGATTGTTTTACTGATCACTCTGAAGATAAAAATGCGGTACGATATCATTTTCAAGGTTTGAAAGCTTTGAATCAAGGATACTGGTCTGCAGATACTGAAGAAAGACAACAATATTTCCAGACTGCCTTTGGTTATTTTCATTTAGCGCATAATTTTGATAAGCAATACTTTTGTACTAGAGAAGCATTGAGCCATGTTGCCGGTTTAATCGGATTAGATTCTATTGAAGAGGGAGAAAAGTATGCAAATAATCTTGAATCGATCCCAACCGTCAATGATTTGAATTTTAAGAATGAAAATAAAAAAAGTGATTCTCACTATGTCTGTCATCTGATGCATCAAGGTTTTTACAATGCTTCTGATTTAAAGCGATTAGAAGATAGCTTCAAGGAAGGAAGAAAGTAGATTTCATTCAATCAATTTAATCAAAATTTATTATCTTTTTATCGCATCATACTTTGCAGCTAAGATGAAGTCATTCTCTGTCAAGCCGTTAATTACATAAGTAGAGATGCTAACTTTAAGTCTGTTATTTTTTGGCGTATAAAAAAAGTCAGGATGATGATTTTGTTCTTCAGCAATTCTAGCCATTTCATTAATGAAATTAATCCCACTCATATAATCAGGGAATAACATTTTTTTATAGATACTCAGCCCATTATCATCTACCTTCCAACCATCAACTTGCTGGAGTAATGCTTCAATTCCTTCTGGAGTAAGCTTCTGGACTTTTTTAGAATTGCAATCACATTTTTGATCTTTAAGTTCCATAAAAAGGAAGAAAAACTACAGCTTTAATAATGTATTTATTCTAATCTTATTCGCCTTCTACTGGTGACAAATAATTATTTTATTTTTCTCCTTAATCCATAAACTTTTTAAATGAACCCCAAGTTAGTAGTAACTTGAGGGATAGAATTGAGGAGTTGAAATATATATGTTTAGATTGTTTTTTACACCAGGATGGTTTAATGGATATGATTTATTGTTTAACGCTATCGGCCTAATTGTGGCGATGCTCATCGCTGCTTACAGCTGGCGAATCTATAAATTTCATAAGGAAAACCGATTCATGTATTTTTCTTTAGCTTTTTTATTAGTTTCCATAAGCCTCGCTTTCAAGATTTTTACTAGCGGAGTAGTATATTTCTTTCCGGTGCGGCAGACTGTAGCTCAGGTATTATGGGATGCAGCTGGACCGCATTTACAATATTCTGGTCTTTTTTACCGAGCAGGATTCTTTTTCCAGATGGCTTCCATGCTTTTAGCTTGGCTATTGATATTCCTAGTCTCACAAAAATCACGAGCAAGATTAACTAAGTTTTACGAAGTAAGCCAAATAGGATTATTTGTGTACTTGTTGCTCTTAGTTTCGGTGGTCAGTAATTTTAAGTATGAAGTATTTTATTTGACCAGTTCAGTGCTGCTGAGCCTGATTGTTCTTAATTATTACAAGAATTATGTGACTACCAGAAAACAAAGTACTTTTAGAGTGATGAGTGCCTTTTTGCTGATCTTAGCGGGAAATCTTATCTCCGTGTTTGTATTTTTGCAAAATGGATCATATGTGGTTGGAGAAGTATTAACCTTGCTGGGTTTCCTCATTTTATTGCAAACCTATCGGCAGGTAATGAGAAGGTAATACCATGGCAATACGACGATCTAGATTGGAATTGGTTTTTGACATCCTTTTAGCTATCCAAAATAAGGGCGGAAAGATCAAACCCACTCATCTGATGTACAAGTCTAATTTATCTCATAAACTCTTGAATGGCTATCTGGAAGAGTTATTGCAAAAAGAATTAGTCATCCTAGAAGAAGAACCGGTCAAAAAGAAAAAGCGACCGATGAAAGTAGTTAGGATAACTGACAAGGGATTATCGTTCTTAGCTGAGTTTAGAAGGATGCGAGAATTTACGGATGCATTTGGATTGTAAAGATGACTTCCACATTCTTACTCGACTTGCGAAAATTGGATTTTAGTGTCGATTCTAAAGTACGCGAAGCCAGAATAGAAGCGGAAGCAGTTGCCTACTTTGAACAGGGCAAAAGACCACATTATGCTTTTTATCAAAATTTAGTAGATAAAGAAGATATTCCTTTAAGTTTGTTAAAATTAAGCCGCTCCGAGTATGAAATCCCTTCTGGGGAAGAAATTTTAGAGCTGCGTCTCCATTATGAAGCTGGAATAATTTTATTCAGGCCTTTTTCAGATACGCTTAGTTTTAGGAACGGATCCACTGAGGAATCCTGGCGAAAAGAATTGAAAAGCGAATTTGAAGCTCTCTATGTGGAGGGAAACTTTGTGAAAGGCGATATTAAAACTTTCAAGAGATATGG
>DATDUF010000080.1:0-19251 GCA_035290485.1 Candidatus Nanoarchaeia archaeon | reverse complement strand
AGAAAACTAATCTTTTATGAAATATAAACCTTTCGCGAGGACTTCTTTCTTGGTGTCATAAGCTTCATCCTGTCCCGCCACCACGATCCTGAGATCTAAGGGATAGAGTGAGGTGATCTCTATTTGCGATGCAGAAAAATCCGTTTGCGAAGCAATAACTCTTCTTTGTGAAACGCTGGCTATAAAGTTTGCAAAGTTATCGGCATTTCTCCCGCCCTCGGCGTTGGAACAGGAATCCAGGAAGATGGTTGCATCTTTGGTAAGAAAAGAAAAATCATACCTGGCTAAAAACTGATCAGACAAATTCAGCTCATTTTTTTCTTCTTCACAATATTCTTGTACCGGACCTAACTGCAGAGATCGAGAACTTCCATGACCCATCATTACGAGAAGTTCTATCTCGCTCAACGTAGAAAGGTAAGGGTAAAAATCCTCTCCGCATTTGCTTACATAGACAAACGTATCGTACTTACTTTTTATTTTGGCTAGAAATTCCAGAGCTGAGGCATTGTAAAACGCTTTTCCTTCCGGGTCAAAGGAAGGATAGATGATCGCGGCATTTGGTTTTGCGGTGTCTTCAGGAAAACAAACTTCTTCTGGCTTTAATTTCAACTGGCGGTAGCGTTTGATTTGCGGCAGAGCAGAACTATCCACTAAGAAATCATAATCATATGCTGCTGAACATAATATTTGACTTACCTTCTGCTCAGGATAACTAGTCTGCGCTAAAGCTGTTACTAAGGTAAGACTGGCTAAAAGACTTTTTTTAACTTTCTGTTTTAGCGTACTTTTTTGCTTCATGAGTAGGCGTTAACTATCTATTACTTTTACCTTAACTTTATCTAAGAATTCTAAAGGAAATTCCTGCCTATATTTTTTTCCATACTTTAATGCTAGCTCTGCTTTATACAGTTCCTTGCCTAGATAAGCAGCATGTTCCAGTCTGGAAACAAGTTTCTTTTTAACTATGGTATTATACACTTCAATCGCGCCTTGGCCATGTACCATCTTGATGATCTCATGCTTGTAGGTGCAGAAGCCGGCCTCGAGGCGTTTCTTTTTATCATTTACTCGTATTAAGAAATAACCCTTTGGATCAGGATGCCATTCCTTGATTGGATCGTGTGTAGCTTTAATCGTTTCCTTGATTTTTTCTGTCTGCCGGAAAAATTTGTATTTAGGCTTAGCCATAGCAGTCATATTCCATTAGTGGTTTATAATAGTTATGTTCTAAAAGTGAAGTAAAAAGAATGATTTTACATGCTTCGAGTTCACAAATATACCAAAGGATTTAAATTTTGAAAAAATTTACTCCTTTGTATATACAAAAGGCGCAAAATTCTTAACAGAATTTTGAGTCTTTTGGTATACTTTTATAAATGATAACTTCTTCAAATGCTAAAAAAGGTGAATTATGTCTAGTATTAGATATCTCTGCAAAGGCAGCTGCGGTGAGAAGATCACGGTAGAAGCCTACAAAAAAGGACAAAAGAAGTGTACAGATAAATCCTGTGATAATGCTGGCTCCCTTTTAGAGCGCGGAGAATACTGTTCGCAATGCAATACCAGTTTTGATGAAGGCGAGGATCATATCTGCATATGAGATTGTAAATGAAAAAGTATCAGACTTCTTCCTGGGATTTAAAAGAAATCCGACCTGCTACGGTAGAAAAAGTTTTTGCGGAAATAGAGACATTAGCCAAGCAGATCGAGCAATGGCGTCCCCGACTTACCAATAACATTCCCTCCAAAGATTTTCTCTCCCTGCTGAACGAGCTAGAAAAGCTGCAGGTCCTGAACAGCAAAGTTGGCAGTTATGCCCAGCTCTGGTTTGCCGAAGATTCCGGTAATCAGAAAGCCGGGGCCTTGCTTTCCCAGGTGGAAAATTTTCTCACGAAGATCAATAACCGCCTGCTCTTTTTTGGCTTGTGGTTTAAACAGCTGCCGCAAAAAGAAGCGCTACGGCTGATGAACTCCAGCGGCAAAAATAAATACTTTTTAGAAAAGATGTACAAGTCTAAGCCTCACATTCTGGATGAAAAAGAAGAGAAAGTCATCAATCTCAAAGATGTGACCGGCATCTCGGCCTTAAACAGCATCTACAATATTCTTTGTTCTCAATTTCAATATGAGTTTGAAGGAAAGACCATGGGACAAGAACAATTGCTGACCTTTGTCCGCAATCCTTCTCCCAAAAAAAGAGAAGCCGCCTACCGAACTCTTTTTACCAAGTACAAGACACATAAAGACGTCATCGGAGAAATCTATAGAAATATCACTACTGACTGGCGCGAAGAAAATGTGCATTTGCGCGGATACAAAAGCCCAATCAATGTTCGTAACATGGGCAATGATATCCCTGATCAGGCCGTCGAAGCGCTGCTCAAAGTCTGCGAAAAGAATGAACCCTTATTTCACCGCTTCTTTGAATTGAAACGAAAAAAAGTCGGCCTCAAAAAAATGCGCCGCTTTGATCTTTACGCTCCTATGCAGAAGAAAAAAGAGAAACAAATTCCGTACCATGAAGCCGTTTCTACGGTACTGGAAACCTTCAAAGATTTCTCTCCGGCTTTCCATCAGGAAGCCTTGAACATCCTCCAGGCCGACCATGTCCATTCTCAGGTGCAGAAAAATAAAGATACGGGAGCATTTTGCTGTAGCGTTACCTCTAAATTAAATCCCTACGTGCTGCTGAACTATTCCGGTACACTTCGCGATGTCTCCACCCTCGCTCACGAATTAGGGCATGGCATTCATCATAATCTGGCCAGAAATCATACTGAATTTACTTTTCATGCTCCTCTGCCTTTAGCCGAGACCGCTTCCATCTTTTCTGAAATGGTTTTATCAGAGCGTTTATTGAAAAAATATCCTGATCGGGCCAGAAATTTACTTTTCACCAAGCTGGATGAGATTTATGCTTCTATCATCCGTCAGGCCGGCTTTGTCCGCTTTGAAATCAAGGCTCATAAAATGTTAGAAGAAGGAAAAACCATTGATGAGATTAGCGCAGTATACCTGCAGGACTTACGCAAACAGCTTGGCCCTAGAGTTGAAGTCGATGACATTTATGCCTATGAATGGTGCTATGTTCCCCACATTTTTCATACTCCTTTCTACTGCTATGCGTATGCCTTCGGAAATTTACTAACCCTGGCTCTTTACGAGACCTATAAGCAAAAAGGGCCAGCCTACGCGGACAAGATTGTAGAAATGTTAGCCAAGGGCGGAAGCCAATCACCATTAGAAATCACTAAAGCAGTTGGTGCGGACATCACTTCAGAAAAATTCTGGCAGAATGGATTTGATGTGATTGCTCAGATGATAAAAAAAGTGGAAGAGGCAAAATAATTTTTTCTGTGATGGAAATTTCTTTTTAAATTCTGGTTACAATTCTGTTATTATTCTTAGGAAAAACAAAAATTATTTAAATGAATAATAAAATTACGAGCATTCAAAAAATATTTGGAGGAATCAAAAAAATAAAAAATGGCTTTACTAGAATTACGATTTAACGGTTGCAATGGTCATAGTAGGATTTTAAGTGCAGGAAAAGACCTTATTTATCCTTTGACGTGGCTCGGCGAACTCACTATATTACGAATCGAAAAAAGTGAAATGCTTAAAGGTGAGACTCAGGAAGAATTCTATCGTTGGCTTATAGAAGAACATAAACCTCAAGAGGCGATGTACTTTGCTCGCTCTGATGATTATAAGAATCAATATTTAGGTGTCCAATATTACTCCGTGGCCTTACCTCACGATTCTTTGAATCCAGGAATTCCTGTAGGTCCTCCGCAAATAATGCCTCGGTCTATGTCTTTGTGGAAACTTCCGCAATACAAGGATGCTACAGGTTCTATTGAAAATTCTAATCATACTGTTAATCTGGTGCAATATTACAAATCGTTGTGAAATCTAACAAAAGATCTTAATCAGACCCGGTAATTTTCCGGAAGATATTGCGCATCAACGACGGCGGCATATCTTCCGCTTCTTGCTTCTTGAGAAAGAACATAGAGATTTCTCCCTATTAATTGCACTAGCGGTGAATTACGTAGACCATGATCCAGGCTTTTTCTTGCTTTTCGGTCCTCTTCACTAACCGTTTTGTTCAAGAGCTTGCTATAATCTAAGGGATTTTTACTATTTTCCATCCTGCTTAAAGTAAGCAGATCATCAAGACTAAGGGTGTGAGGAAATAGTTGCCTTTTAGATTTAAAATGAAAGCTTTGGACATTTTCATAGAGCACATTTAACTGGTCCAGTTCCCGCAGCAGTTTCGAAGGCAGCCTTCTAATAATAGTTTTAGCTTCTAAAGAATTTTTTTGCACCGGCGCTGGTACTCTCTGCCCTTCACGCAGGGTATCAGGAATTTTTTCCTCTTCCTCTTCTGGCAGGATGGCATAGAAAGAGAATACTCCCTCTAACTTCTTTTCTTTACTCCCCAAATATAGATATTGAGCAGAAGTGCGTTCAAACGCCGGAATCTTTTCTATTTTAGCATCCTGCAGTTTATAGAAAAGATCTTCATCGAAATACGGTGATTTGGGATCCTCAGCTGAATCTCCCACATAGACAAACCCGCGGCTTTGCAAGTAATGCTTCTGGACTAAAGCATCCATCAACGACCAATTCCTCTTTAGTTTCGTAGATCCCATAAACCCTAAACCAAGCTCTTACCGTCTTGACTGATTAAACCTTACTACATTATTTTTTTGACAATTTCGCCAGGGTATCTAACACTTCCTGCGCATGTCCTTTAACATTGACATTCTCCCATATCTGGGCAATTTTTCCTTTTGGATCAATCAGGAAGGTTGTCCGTAACAGGCCTAGATACTCACGGCCCATGAACTTTTTCTTGCCCCACACTTTATACTTTTGCAAAACCTCTTTTTGCGGATCGCTAAGTAGAGTAATATTTAGATTATGTTTTTCGGTAAAACTGCAATGACTCTTGCTCGAGTCAGGACTTACGCCCAGAATAACTGCTCCTAATTTTAGAAATTGCTTTTGTAATGCAGAAAAATCAATTGCTTCAATGGTGCAACCTGGCGTGTCATCCTTCGGATAAAAATACAGTACCACCCATTTTCCCTTAAAATCATGCAGGGAAGTATCTTCCCCATCCATGTTTGGTAGCCTAAAATCGGGAGTTGCATCACCAGGCTTCATCCCTTTTTCACAGCGCTTTACGTTTATTAACTTTTCTTTATTGCTCTATCTAAATCTTCAGGTTGTCCAAAAGTCACCCGCCTGGCCAAGAAGAGCGCGAGAGAATGTTAGCCTTTAGGAAAAAATTAAGTCCCATCCTTTCTATTTTACAAATGAGGATGGGTCGAGCGCTCGGCCAGGGTGGCTTTTACCTCAATTCTGGACAGCGCCAATCTTCACTAAACCTTTAAAAATGCAGGAAATCTTTTACTGCTATGTTAACCCCTCCCCAAATCGCCTTGCTCCGAGAAGAACTTCAAAATTCTAAGAACCCTCTTTTCTTATATGACTCTGATGCTGATGGCTTATGTTCTTTCCTGCTCTTATATCGAATCCATCGCGAAGGGAAAGGCTTACGCGTTACCGCCACTTCAAAAATAGATGAACAATTTGTGCGTAAAGTGCAAGAACTTCAACCTGATAAAATATTTGTCTTGGATATTCCTGTCCTGAGCCAGGATTTTGTAGATGCGGTAAAAGTACCGATCTTCTGGATCGATCATCATCAGCCGCAAGAGCTAAAGCATGTTCATTACTTCAACCCCCGGATTAAATCCCCTGATGCTTACGTGCCGACGACCAGGATGGCTTACCAGGTTTCTCAAAATGAAGACGATCTCTGGATCGCTGCTGCCGGCAGTCTCGCGGATTGGCATATGCCTGATTTCATTTCCCAATTTATAGAAAAGTATCCTGATTTTCTGCCGGAAAAATGCGACTTGACCACTGCCTTGTACAAACATCCCGTCGGAAAATTAGTCAAATTATTCTTCTTCCTGCAGAAAGGACCCAGCCCGGAAGTACGGAAATCAATCCAGATCTTAAGTAAAATAAAATCTCCGCAAGAAATCTTTCAGGAGAGTTCAGCTCAGGGAAAATTTCTCCACCGCCGTTTTGAAAAAGTCAACCAGAAGTATGAAGAAGTCCTGGGTCAGGCTAAGAAGAATATCACCAAAAGCAAGATCATTTTATTTACCTATGATTCCGCCCAATGGTCTTTTACTGCTAATATCGCCAATGAATTATCTGCGGTCTATCCTAAAAAAGTAGTAATTATCGCCCGAGCCAAGTCAGGTTCTATGAAATGTAGTCTCCGGGCGCAATTTCCTATTGCTCAAGCTTTAGAGAAAGCTCTGGTCGGCATAGAAGGACATGGCGGCGGTCATCCCAACGCCTGCGGCGCGGTTATCAAAGAAGAAGACTGGCCTCGTTTTCTGGAAAACTTCAAAGAGGAACTGAAATGAACGCTCTTGCTTTTTATTTTACTGATTACCAAAATTTAACTAGCAATTTTCTTATACCTCTTCTCTCCCTTTGCGGTTTAGCCGTTGGATTTTTACTGTCCTATATTGCCAAAGAAGAACTCCCGGCTGGAGAAAAATATTTTATAATTATGTCCAGAGTTCTTTTTGTTTTCACTTTTCTGAGTATTGCTTATTTTTTATCATTTCAGCTGAATATTTTTTTTCTCCTTTTTTCCATAGTTCTTGCTATCATTGAGTTTGTCAAACCTTCTTCTTACCTCTGGATGGTCCATTATCTTTTGTTTCTGACCGGTTATTTTCTTTCCGGCAAACAAATTATAGTTGCGGCAATTATTTTCTTATATGGCTTGCCTGTAGGAACAATATTGGGAATGAGAAAAATAAAAATGTCACCGCGCCATGAATAAACACGATCTTGAAGAAACCATTAAAGGAAAAGTAGCCCTGCTGCTGGAAGAAACCATGGAGAAGAGCTGGGGTATCTACGTTCCTCAGGTTCAATCAGATCTTACTGATAAATTACAGCATCAGCTTCCTATAAAATTTTACATCCCGGCGGTAAGCTCTTTTCATGAAGCAAAAAGAAAATTTAAGGCTGAATTTTTGAAAAATCAGCTGCATCTTCATAATGGAAATATTTCCCAGCTGGCAAAATTTATCGGCCTAGACCGGCGCAGCGTGCATCGGGCCATCAAGGGCTTAGACCTTCACCTGACCGATCTCCGCCGCGAGCAGCCCATTACCAGCTCTCCTCAAGAAAAACTGATTGATCAGACCATTCGCTTTACGTTGGAAGGATATAAAGATATTATCCAGCCGCAGAAAATGGAAAAGATGTATCAAGAAGTGCCGACTCTTTCACGGAACCTGGCAAAAATACTGCCGCATAACGGCCTTACTTGGAAGCAGGCAGAACGGGAATTTGAAAAACAATTTCTATCCCAGTCGCTGCAGGAATACCGCTGGAAAGTTGCTGAAACTGCCCGGAAGCTGAATTTACAACCGGAAACCTTGCATCGAAAGATTGCAAAACTAAAGTTATCCTCTTTAGAAAAGCTCAAAGTCTAAAATAATAGTTTGAATCTAAATAATTAAACTGATTATCAGGGCTATGGCGCAGAGACTCATTATTCCAGTAATACCCCAACCAAGAATATTTGACATTTTTTTGTTGGTATAATCTCCCAGAATTTTTTTATTATTTGAAATGAGCATAATCATTACCAGCAGCGGTGGAGCCACCAGGCCGTTGAGGATGGCGGTATAATACAGAATTTTAAACGGCGGAATAGTAGTAAAGTTGATAATTAATCCTACGATCGTTGCTAGAGTTATGACTCCATAAAATCCATGGGCTTGCTTAAATTTCCGATAGAGCCCTTCTTTCATGTTGAAGGTTTCTGCTAAAGCGTATGATGCTGAACCAGCTAAAACCGGCACGGCCAGTAAGCCGGTACCGATGATTCCTAGCGCGAATAATAAATAGGCCCAATCACCGGCGAAGGGCCGTAAAGCCTGAGCGGCCTGATCCGCAGTTTGAATATCAGTGATTCCATGTGCGCCCAAGGTTGAAGCGGTCGTAACCAGGATAAAGAACATAATCAGATTTGAGAAAAACATCCCTAAGATAGTGTCGGTTCTCATATCTTTTATTCTGGAAGCGTGAAATTTTGGCACGCCATTTCCCATCTCTCGTAATTCTTTTGCTTCTACTTCTTCCTCCACTTCCTCGCTGGTCTGCCAGAAAAATAAGTAGGGTGACATGGTTGTTCCGAGAATAGCTACAATATTAAGCAAGTACTCTTTGGTAAACGAAATACTGGGAATGAAAGTGGAAATTAAAACCGCTGACCAATCTTGCTTTACCAAAAAAGCCACCACAATATATGAAAACAAGGAAAAAGTGAAATACTTGAGTATTTTTGCATACAAGCGATAGGAAACAAAGATCTCTAAGAGAAGGGTTACCAAGGTTATTCCCAGGAGCCAATAAATAAATTTTATACCAAAGATTAATTGCCCGGAATAGGCCATGGCGCCTAGATCTGCCCCAATATTGATGGTGTTGGCAATCAACAAAATCAGGACGCAGAAATATAAAATTGCTTTTGAATAATGTTTTTTCATTACTCCGGCCAGGCCTTTTCCAGTAACGATGCCAATCCGGCCGCACATCTCCTGAACTGCAGTCATGAACGGAAAAGAAAATAAGGCCGTCCAAAGCTGGCTGTAGCCAAATTGCGCTCCAGTCTGGGAATACGTTCCTATTCCTGACGGATCGTCATCAGATGCTCCGGTGATAAAACCAGGACCTAGTTTTCTGAAGAATTTTTTTAATTTTGACGGCTTTGCTTCTTTACTCTTCCCTCTTTTCATAGCAGTAGGATAATTTATTTATTTTTATACTTATCTTTTCCACGTATCTTTCCGTAGATCGGTTTCATAACTTATTTCATAACTTATCTTCTAAAGTCTTAAATATAATCCTCATTTTGAAATAAAAATGACTGAATCAAGAATCCTCATCGTGGACGATGAAATGGGACTCTCCCGCGCTTTTCAGAGGGCACTCTCCCTAAATGGATATTTGGTTGACACTCTTCCTGACTCTAAAGAAGTCCTTGCTAACCATGCTAAGAATGAGTATGACCTCATTTTAATGGATACCGAGATGCCCGGTCCTTATGGGTATGAAGCCTGCGCAGAATTACGCCAACATTATGCTCAAGTTCGGGTTATCGGTATGTCTTCAAGAGGAGAATTTCAGCAGCAATGGATGGCTGCCGGGGCAGTTCATTTCCTGGAAAAACCATTCTCTTTATCCTTGCTTGAAAGCACTATTAAAAAGTATTTAACTAAATCTCTTTAAGAAAATAGAAAAGTAAATTAAATAAAAATATTAAAAATCACTTCTTGAATCGCTTCACGGCTCTGGCAAACTCTTCTTTCGCTTCCTTTACTCCTTTGATGCTTTTCACTTCAACTTTTTTGCCCTGCAGATCTTTGTAATGTTCCAGGAAGTGTTTTACTGATTTTAAGAAGTGATCGGAAAGATCTTTTACGTCCTTGAAATTCTTATGATAAGGATCAGCTACAGCCACGCATAAGAGCTTATTGTCTTGTTCCCCATTGTCAACCATCTCTATTACTCCGATCGGCCGCACTTTCACCAAGATTCCCGGGAAAGTAGGTTCATTCAGGATCACAAAACCGTCTAAAGGATCGCCATCTTCACATAAGGTTCCCGGCACAAAACCGTAATCGGCAGGATAATGGAAAGGAGAATATAATACGCGGTCTAAAGCAAAAATTTTATGCTCCTTGTCATATTCATATTTATTCTGCATTCCTTTGGGAATTTCAATAATCAGATTTATTTCATTTTCATTACCGGGCGGGATGTCTTTTAATATATTCATAAATGATCACCTTTGTGGAGTTATTTCCTGAGCAGAGATTTTTGCCTTTAAAAAGATTGCGTTAATAGTTAGTGAATTCTAATATATGCAATAATTCACTTTACCAAGAGTATAGTTTTCTTCTGCCTGATAGTTAGATAGGGCTTCTTCAATCGTTTCTTTAAGGCTGCATCCTGGGTCAAAACCAGATCGCCTTTCTTTGAATGTTGCACCAAGAGATCGTCCACCGTATCCGGCTTACTTTCTCCTTTATCCGAAACGACAGCAATTTTTTTTACTTTCATAATTCCCATGGCCAGCAGCGCGGCCTGGCGGAATTTTGCTCGTTGCTCGGAAACAATTTTTTCCAACTCTGCTATTATTTCCGGTAAAACTATAATCTGATATGAAAAATCGCAATCCCGTTCTAAAGCGGCAAAAATATCTAATCTGAATTCAGTAATGGCCATCCAGGCGTTAGTGTCAATGATAATTCGTTTCATGTTTTTAGATTATATCTTTTCTTTTTATTTGCTCTGGTCTATTTCTTTTACAGTAGCGATCCAGAAAATTCTGGTCAGCACTACCATAAATATGGTCAACAAGCCTGTTGCCAACAGTAAGATGATTGATTCGGTATACTCCGTTGCTGCATACAATGCAGTAAAAGAAAGGGAAAGCGCTGCGGCATTGAGCAGAAAAAGTAAAACTGCTTTAGAAGAATTGAAGATAGAAAGCCGCACCCAGCTTTTTGCAAAATTCTTCCAGGAAACTTCCCTGGCTGCGACCAAAGCTACTAGCAGAAAATAATATAGCACTAATTTTACCGCCAGCACTATTTTGAGAATAAATAACACCGTCGAAAAGGAATCACTGAGTCGGATATAATGGATCAGCACATAATATGATGCGATCATGGCTGGAACAAAAAGAATCACCGCTGCGCTCCAGGTTTTGAGGAAATAGGGTACTGTTTCTTTGATGATATTTTTCAGATTCTGCAGGTTTAATTTTTGTACTCCCTCTTGGAAGAGGCGATGGCTGAGCAGCCAAATAATTCCATTAAGCACTAAAAAGAGAACCGCCATCCAAACTGCAAAAGTGGTCACATTCTTGAGCATCGATTGATAACTGTTGTAAATAGAAGTGTAATCGGGGGTGAAAGGCGTTCCCTCCTTGATCTGCTCTGAATCATAATTTGCTTGCTCTAGCGGGGAGATAACTCCTTGCGTGTCTGCCAATATTTTAAGGACATAATGAGTACCTAACCATAACGAAGAAGCCACCATTAAAATCTGCAGGATCACGATCAGCGCAAAAAGCAGCTTATGTTTTTTGATGGAATTGAAGGTAATATTCCATCCTCTTAGTAGGTAATTCATCTTCCGGGAAAAGAGAAAAGAAGTTTAAAGACTTTTCTGTTTGAGGCCAAGGCGACTTTGGTTACAAATATTCATCTTCTAAAGGAGTACCTTTTAAGAAAGAATGCAGATCTTCCAAAGGAGTAATCCCCTTCGTATTTTTAACTATTCCAGCCATGCTTAGATCTTTATCATAGACTCGTAAAGCGACGGAACCGGAAGTGCCGCCGATAACTGTTAAATCCAGAATAGTGAGTGTTCCTGTTGTTTTTTGGACTCGCCCGTAATATATTTCTTTAATAAATAAATCTTCCTTTTCCTCTTTTGGGAAGCCCACGCCGATAATATAATCGCCGGGATAGAGCTGATTAGCAACTTTTCTATGAAAATAAGTGCCAGTATATTGCTGATCCAGTTTCAATAAAGCTATGTCTAGTTTTTCATCTTCTTTCATTACTATTGCTTCATGTTCATTTATTTCCATCTTAACCGAGTGTACTTTTACTTTTTCTGTTTTCCCTTTGCTTTTTTCCATATACATTTCATCTGCAGTTACATGCTCGGCGGTAAGAACGTAAAAGTCCTTGGTTTGCGAATCCTGAAGAACTAAACCTGTACCTAACCATACTTTGCTGGAAGAATCGAAAACTTTCTCTTCCAGATCGACTGAAGTTTTTATTTGCACTGTTGAATCGATGGCATTTTGTATAGCAGAAGCAGGAACATAACCTCCGCGCTTTTCTGGTTCTTTTTCTGTATAGGTGCGGCCGCTATGATAAATGGCTAAAGCCACTCCTGCTCCTGCTAGGGCAGCTATCATATTTTTTGTTGATGGCCAGGATAGCATACCTTAAAATAAAAAAGAAGTCAATATAAAGTCTGTCTTAATAGAGTATATTCATTTGGTTGAAATAGAGAGCTTTACTCTCTTCTCCACTTGCCGTCAATGATATTCACTAATTGCACTTTCCCATTTGCCCAGAGCAAGCCATGAGTGTTCATCCAGCTGCTGGGGCCATCATTGTAGCTTAAGCTAAGATAAGTGCTGGTTCCCACTCTAAATGTATTTCTCAGTATTTCAGGAGTATGTGAATGCCCGGAGACACTTTTACCGTACGAGTTTTCCAGACCATTTACAGAAGCTCTTGCCCCATTGCCGCCCTTATCACCGTGCGCGCCTAATTGCCAACCTAAGACTTTGTAATCCTGATTGCGGTCTAAGAAGGTTACATTTTCAGGAATTCCTCCGTAACGGGCTAGTCCTTCTTGCAGAGGATTCTTGATGCGCAGTTTAGGATTTTCCGGATTGTAACAGGCTAATGCTAATTCATGTCCCACTTCCCAATTATGATCTTCTTCGAGATATTTTCCTTTCTGCAGATATCTGTCCAAAAATTCATGATGGTTTGCGGCAGGTATTATTATCTCTGTTTCATCTCCGGCAACTTTTCGTATAAGATGTAATCCCGCAGAATTATCCTGTAATTCTTTTTTTAACAATGCTCTACCTTGAGCATAAGCCATAGCCCTGCTTACGAGCTTTTCATTTTCATGGTGATTTACGCTATGGCCATTGAAGTAATCATGCAAAACGATTCTTTTGGGCTTTAGCTTCTGGATCATCTCAAAAGTTGCTTTCATCACCGCAGGATCAGTATCGCCGATATGCCAGTCTCCAAGTACGAGGGCTTCTAAGCTGCAGGGTTCAGTCCCTTTAGGAGTATACTTTACACCTAAGTCCACAAACTCTCCATTCCTGTTAGCAGTAAGTTGGCGGTAATGATAAGGGATCGCTCCTTCTGTTTCCACCACGATCGCGCCATAGACATGATCTCTTGCCGCGATCTTTCCGATCCGGTCATCCTTGTAATTTGGATGAGTGACTGCACCTGTCGTCATTAACACTTTCGGCAAACTTTCATTACTGTTAGGAATAACTTTAAACCGCTGTTTTGGACTGGCAAAAATAGTAGTAACATCACTCTGAGTGAACCTTCCTAAACCAGTGACCGGATCAATTTGCTGTGGGCGAATACTATTGTTACTTACTTTAATCTTTTCATTTAAATTTTTATCACGGCGCAGAAGATATTTTAGAACTTCATCATCAAACACATCGTCGTGAGCAGTTCTGCCCGCCAGGGGCATGACTAATAATTCAGCATCTCTCTCTTGGCAATATTTTTCTAAGGTAGCATAGAATTCTTCATTAACAATACTATCAGCCTCTTCATCCCGGCATTGAGCTGAAGTTACTACAAACGTCTTTGGTTTGTATTTAGCCAATCATCAACCACCCCTAACCCTTTTTTCTAAGTAAGACTTTACTTTATTTAAACTTGTGTTACCACTCAATTTAATTAATCAACTATTTCCATTGCAGCTTATAGCCGCTGCCTGCGATTACACCAACATTTCCATCTTCTGGTATTTTGATGCTTAAGGTTACTGGAACTTTTCCAAAAAAAATCACTTCATGACCTATCTCACTATAAAAATTTCCTTTAACTTCTATTCCTGGAATATTATCTACCGATCCCCCGCCGGTTTTGTAAGTAGTTTCTGAAGCAAGAATATTAAGATCATATCCTCCTGCAGCCCAGATTGCGAAAGTGAGATCTTTTGCAGTAGCAGAGCGAATTCCTAAATCATCAGGAAAGGTACCTGGAAAATTAACACCTGCCTCACCAAGCCGATATTCTATAAAAGGAACACTTATTTTTACTAGGTTGTTCTTGGTTGTCCCAGCAACTTCAGCTTCTTGTTTTCCAACTATTGGTACTTCTATGCTATAAGTTTTTTCAGAATTAGTTTCAGGAAGTTTTCCATAACAGATATCTGCACCAAAGCGGAATTCGTGCTTTTCTGAAACTGTTGCTCCTCCCCTGCTTCTGACACACACCAAATCTACATGCTCATTCGTTCCAAGTTTGTGATGTGCTTTAGCATAGGCTACTTCATTTTGAATGTATGGTTTCGCGCAACCCGTAGAAAGAAGCGCTGCCAATGATACAGTTGTAGTTGCAAATTTCATTTTTCATATCACCCTCAAAATAATTTACCCCTCTACCCAACCGTTAGTCTCACAACATTTAAATATAAATACATTCTCTTAATGCTATATAGCTGGTCATACCTATAAGTGTAGCGTATATGCTTGCTGTATATATAAAATTTACTAGTTAAATATCATTTTGGGGGCATAATCATGGAATACCGTCGGCTTATTTCCTTTGGAAAGAGTAGCTTTGTAGTTTCCCTACCCAAGGAATGGGTTGGTCAAAATAGCCTAAAGAAAGGGGACTTAGTCTATCTTCAGGAATCCGGACCGAATCTTCTTCTCAGCAAGAAAGAAAATGATGAGAAAGGCGAGGAACGCGAAAAAATAATTTACGTCGACGGCAAGAGCGAGTATACGATCGAACGGGAAGTCTGTTCTACTTACATTCAAAATTATCCCCGCATCATTTTGCGCGGAAAGGAAGTTAAGAGCAAAGTCAAAGAACTGCAGCGCATTGTGCAATCCCTCATCGCTCTGGAGATAATGGAGCAAACTTCTGACACTATCATTGCCAAAGATTTTCTGAACATGGATTCTGTTTCTGTGGAAGAACTGATCCGCAAGATGGACCTGGTTACCAGGACCATGATGAAAGAGACCCAGCAGATCTTTGAAGAAGATAATTATGATAGTCTTAATGAGCGCGATCAGGATGTAAATAGGTTGTACTTCCTTTTGTACAGAAGTATTCTGTACAATCTCCGCAATCCTATGAAAGCATTGCGCAACTTTAAGTTATCGGGCTTAGATATTTTACGAGCCCACTTCATCGGATTTTACATTGAAGCTATTGCTGACGAAGTGCGTCGTACCGCCAGGCATGCCCACACCCTGAAAATGCCCGCTCCTGTCCAAGCTCAAGTACAGCAATACATGGTCAAGATGCATGATTACTATGTCACGACCATGAAAGCAGCGTATAATAAAGATCCTGAGTTAGCATTTAAACAAGCAGAATTGAAAAGAACTTTTGACCAGGAACTGGTAGCTCTCGAGGAAGAAGTGCAAAAAGTTCCCGGTTTCAACCGAGTTTTGACCAGGTTGTTGAGAATGACCAGTTTAATTCATAATTTAGGCAGAGTATTGTATACGATGCAATAAAGAATTTTTGAGTAAGTTTGTTAATTTTTTAAAATCCTTGCAATACATACTTAACGCCCCAGGCTAAAGTAATTAATCCTAAAATCGTAGAAATAACTTGGATCATTGTTCTTCCCAAAATAGGGCTAACTCGCTTGGTATTGTAAAAGAGGATTGCTGTTACCGCTAAGACTATTCCCACAGCTAAGCCGGTAATGATTTTGCCATAACTGCTGGCGGAAATGATAATGGAAGTAATTGCTGCCGGCCCGGTTAGCAAAGGAGTTCCAATAATAGAAGCGATAGCCCAGCTGGAATCCCCTTTTACTCGATCTACTTCTATCAAAGAATATCCTAACACCATCTTTAACCCTAGGATTGCTAAGACGATGCCGCCCGCTACCTGAAATTCTCTTATATTCATATTAAACAACTGCAACAAGCTTTGTCCAAAGAGCAATACTAGAAAAGAAATCGTCGCGGCTACCAGCACCGCAATAGTTGCCGTTCGTTGGCGCTCTTTCTGGTGCATAGAGCTGGTTGCTACTGTAAAGATGACAAAACTGGCTAAGGGATCAAAGATCACGAAAAACAGAGTCAGCAATTGGAAGAAAGGATTAACCATCTTGTTTATTCCTCATGTATCACAATCAACGATTGTGTTTTGTCTATTCCTTCTATTCTCTGTAGTTTTGTCAGCAGCACTTGATCAAACTCAGCTACGCCTTTAACTCGGATCATAGCTACTAGATCTGTTCCGCCCGAAACAATATCCACCCGTTCTACAAACGGAAAATGCCGTATCTCTCTGGCTACGTGATACTGCGACTTATTTTTCTGCTTGAGCAGAGCCAGATTGACGGAAACGAGGACATACGCCCTGAATCCTTCCTCTAGCTTATGATAATCCAGATCGACTGTAAATCGCTTGATGATCTTCTCTTTCTTCAGCTTTTGAATGCGGTTATGTACTGTGGTGATGGGCAAACCAGTCTTTTTAGCAATCTGCCGTACCGCATAATCGGCATGTTCCTTCAGCACTTCCAGGATCTGCTGGTCTTTTTCGTCGATAATTCTTTCCATATTGGAACATATGTTCTACTTTTATATAAATTTTGTCTATTTTTGGGATTATTTTCCATAAATATTGGAATAATATTTTAAAATGAATTACTCTGGTACTACTCATGTATCAAGAAATCGACGCAGGCTACTCTCTCTTAGGAGCAATCACCTCTCCAGACTCGCAAGAAATTAACCGCTCCTCGACTGCAGGTTTAGAAGGAGCAGTAATACTATATTTTGCTGAAACTGCAACCTGCATAGATAAAGCTAAGTTGTGGGAACAAATTGGATTCAAAAAAAATATTGCCCGTGATCTAAAGGTAGAGCCTAAAAATATAGGTATGGTTAAGACCATTTTGTTTTCCTATCTGCGAGAAAACCAAGAAAGATATTTTTTGGTGTCTACTCTGGCGGAAAGGAAAGTTGATTACAACGAGATCAGAGTTGAATTAGGATTATCCGGTCAGCAGACGCAAACCATTACTCATAAGATCAGTGATGCGACTCTGGAATCAATTACTGGGAAAAAAAGAGGGGCAGTAAGTCCTTTACTCGACCAGGAATACTTGGCTAAAATTGATGCTGTTTATTTTACTCATGATCTGATGGATGATGCCGCCAGAAATCCTGAAAAGAAATATGATTTGCCTCGCTCTCCTTCTGTTTCTGAATTTTGGAATGCGGCCAGATTATTTGACCTTCTTAGATCTAAAAGTCCGAAATATAAATCTGCGGGAGAAGTGGAAACAGAATTAAAAATACTAGATTTAAAATATAAACAAATTCCTCAAACTGCAGGTTACGAATTTTTGTTTAGGGGAACTACAGTGGAATATCGTGGACAGCAATATCAAATTACTAATCCTCCTTTGAAAAAGGAAGGTATCGACAGAAGAAGAAAACAAATAGGATGCACTGTCTTTCCTATTGCTCGATCAGAAAATGGGAAAATAAATTATGAATATACTGAGAGAGGAAGAAAAAGATTAATCCTGCCTCTTACTTTCGAGATATTGGCCCAGTCTGTCCAGCCATGACGGTTCAGGAACAGCTTGGTGAAGGTATACTTTTCGTCCGTCGGTATCATATAGAGTAATCTGCCTGAGATGTGGCGATTCTTTTTTCTCTTGTACCCTCTCTCCGAATTTATCTATAAAATGGTCCAGATCATGGACCTGAAAAAGCAGGCTTGGTGAAGCGGGAACAACCAGGGCATCAGAAGAATGCAGCTCTAGTTTATATGGTGATGACCCGGCAGGAGAAAAGAAATATTTAACGCGGATCGCTTTACCTGTAGAGGAAAGCGCTGTTTCTTTACAAACAAGAGCTTCTTCTCCAAATAAAGAGCCATAAAATTCTTTTGCCGCATCAAGATGATTGCATAATAAGCCAACACTTTTGAACTCGATATATTCTTCTGCCTTTTTATCTTGTACCAGGCATATCATTCTACCATCAGGATCAGGAAACTGCCATTGATTGTAATCAAGCTGTTTCATCTCCTGCGGTAGAAAATGCCGGATTCTTTCATTGATGATACTCTGCCGCAAGGCTCGAAATGTAAGTATGGGAGAAGGCGGATTTACCGCTTTTTTACAAGGATAGATCTCTAGCAACGGAAACATCTCCGGGCGTGCGGCATAATGTGCTGGGCCGCTCTCATGCTGTTCTCTTTTGAATTCAGTATTGAGCAAGGCCTGATAGAAATTGCGGGTTTTGTCCATGTCTACTGAACGGAGAACTATCCCGTCTAAGGAAATGCTATTTCTCATAGTAGCTTGCACGGGAAAGTAGTATATATACATTTCTTTACTGCAAAATAAATCTTCTTAACAAAAACATTTTTATACCCTTCTCTCATCCACGATTCCAATGATTCAATATTTATCCATCCAGGAAGCCATGCACAAAGGTTCAGGCAAAGTTTCAGTTAGAGGCTGGATCCATCGCGAACGCGGCAGTAACAAATACAAGTTTGTAATCTTGCGAGATTCCAGTCATACTATCCAATGCATCTTTGAGCGGGAAAAATTTGCCAAAACCTGGGAAGAAATCGATCACCTGCAAGTAGAAGCTTCCCTGGAAATTACCGGTCAGATAAAAAAAGACGAAAGAGCTCCTACTGGTTATGAAATTCAAGTTGATTCTTATACTTTAGTGGGAAGCAGCGAAAGCTTTCCCATCACCAAAGATCAATCTATTGAATTTTTAGCTGATAATCGCCACTTGTGGCTGCGCAGTCAGAAAATGATTGCGATCCTCAAGATCCGCAGCACCGTCTTCAATGCTATCCACGAATATTTTCGTGGACAAGGATTTTACGAATATCATTCTCCAATTTTTCAGGCAGTACAAGCTGAAGGCGGAGCTGAATTATTCAGTGTCAATTACTTTGACAAAAAAGACGTCTTCCTGGCTCAGACCTGGCAGCTCTATGCTGAACCGGCTATCTTCGCTTTAGAAAAAATTTATACTATTTCACCTAGTTTCCGTGCCGAGAAAAGTAAGACTTCTCGTCATTTGACTGAGTACTGGCATGCCGAGATGGAAATGGCCTGGGCAGAATTCAAGGATATACAAGATCATGCTGAAGGCCTGATTAAGCATGTAGTTAAGAAAGTTCTAGAGAAGCATTCTGCTGAATTACAAGTACTCCAACGTGATCCAAAAAAGCTTGAGCCAACTGCAAAAAAACCATTTGTACGCATGACCTATGATGAAGCTCTTAAAATCCTTGATCAGAAATGCAAGATGAAAGTGCAGTGGGGTAAGGATTTACGAACCATCGAAGAAGAAAAATTAAC
>DATDUF010000079.1:0-5672 GCA_035290485.1 Candidatus Nanoarchaeia archaeon | reverse complement strand
GCATCCGAACAGACTGTCCCCTCAGAGCAAGTAGTGGACAGCGGATTGCAGGAGCTGAACGAGATCGATACTCTAACTGAAGAAACCGATCTGGGATTGGACGAGTTAGAGAAGATGGATCTGAAGTAAAGAATTTTATTTTTTTATTTATTTTATTTCTTTGTCTTTTTTAAAATTATTTTAAAGACTCAAGCACCGGTTTTATACTTATCCTTAAGTTTTTTCATGGCATCTTTTGCATCTTTCTTGAAGAAGTATTTTGGCAAGTCCGATTGAGCTAAATCTGACAAGGTTAACTCTCCTTTAGCTTTATAGGCATCAAGAAGACCTACGACGTTGGTTACATCATCAATGTTACCTGCTTCAAAATGCTTACCAACTCCAACGTATTTTAAGATATCATCTATATGTTTTTTTTCTAAGTGAGCATGACGTAAAGGTTTGAGACCTTTTTCTTGCTGCTTCATTAAGTCATCTCTTATCTTTTCATGTGCTTTCTGAGTATATCCACTCTTTGCTTCCCGAACAATCTCGGTCAATCTAGACCTGGTAATCCCAACGTATTTTTGTAAGAATATATCCTCTTCCAGAGATCCCTTGGCGGGTGCTTTAAGACCAGTTCCCTTTAATTCACTTAACTTTTCTATCGCACTACTCTTATAATGATCAATCATCTTGTCAATCATACTATCCTGAACAGCGGTATCTTCAAGTTTGTCATGATCCGGACGACCAGTAGCCTTATCTTTTATAGCTTCAAGACCTTTAGAATAAGCTAGAGAATGAATGTCTTGAGTAGTTTCTAATAATTGTTGTATCTTTTTATCCCGATCAAAAAATTCTTTAATATGTTTTGGTACCTTTTTTTTATCATCCATCAGAGCTTATAGATTAAAGTAGATTATTTAAAGATTTCTATGGGCTAAATTATTGCTTTAAAGGGTCTCTGAGCAAAAGGACGTACTTTCCATCTGGAACAGGCAAATACTTATTTGCAGCTTCTTGGACTTGTTCTGGAGTAACATTCTCAAGTTCCCTAAAGTATTGTTCTGGACTAAATCCGCGGTCTAATTTTGCTTCAATGATACCCACATGGCCACTATTGGATTCAAAGGTCTTTGCTAGATGGTATTTTGTTTTTCCAGTCATGATTTTCAAATTTTCTATCGGTATATTATCATCTTGGAAGCTTCTCATGCTTTCAAAAATTCCGCGGAATGCTTCTTCTTTTCGTGAGGCATCTATCTTTCCCCAGATAGTTATTAATCCTTTATTATCAAGATAATCATAATCGCCGCCGATATCGTAAGCTATGCCCATCCTTCTGCTTAGTTTATTAAAAAGATAAGAACTTGCTGATTTACATAAAAAATTGGCCAGCATAATCATAGCATAATAATCCTCATCACCCTCGGTGCATACGGGAAAGGTCAAATAAATTACTGCAGTACTAGCTTGGGGATTTTCTCGGTTCAATAATTCCGGAGCTGAACTGTGGAGGAAGCAATTTTCTTCCAGTGCTCTATTTCTAGGAAAAATATATTTTTGATTTTTTCCCCTAGGAATTTTTCCTAATTTCTCTGTAACTAGTTCTTCGATATTCTCGGGCAATCCACCAGCTAAAATCAAATCCATATTCGCGGCATGATATCCTCGTTCGTGAATTCTTTGCAAATCATCTGGGGTCGCTTTAGTTACAATATCTTCTTTTCCAAAAACCTGATAGACGTGAGGAGAATCCTTTCCAAACACTTCAATTACAAGAGCCTTTTTATCTATAAAATCCGGTGCGCTTTTTATGTCAGCAATTTCTCGCAAAATACGTTGTCGTTCCTCATCAACTTTTATTTTATCAAAGCGAGGATAAGTTACAGCATCAGCAATTAAATCAAGATATGTTTCCACATCTTCTGATAACATATCTACCGGGTAGGTTGTTTGTGATTGGCTGGTAAAAGCGTTCATATAACCAAAATTAGCCATAGTTTCTCGTATTTCGTGGGGAGAATATTTCCGAGAGCCGGCGTTAACAATAGTATGTTCCAAAAAATGAGCTAAACCCTCTTCGCCTGGCTGTTCATGTAAAGCACCTTGAAATACGCGTAATCTTCCTGAAACAGTCTGAGTAGGAGTATTTTGCAGAGCTACAAATAGGCCGTTGTCCAAAGTAAATTCTCGATAATTCTGATCGTCTCTTTTCATGAGTTTTTTAATATTCAGGGGGTTTATAAAGTTTACTTCTTAAAAGTAACAAATAACTTGAGTTTTACCTGCCTGACTAAAACGTCTCACTTAGGAAAGAAATAAATATAAGCTTTTAAAATATAAATCAAAAACAGTGTCGTTATAGTCTCAGGAGGAACTCAATATGTCTAAAAAAGCAAAGCAACCTAAGGAAATAAAAGCAGTAGAACAAGGCTTACCAACTCCCGCGAACATGCCTTCCCTCCCTCCGGAAATGGAGAAAAAGTTAAAGGCCATTAAAGAAAAGTTAGACAAGTTCAAAGAGAAAGTTCTGGAAAAATTTGGAGATTATATTGTCGGAATAACCCTCTTGCCTCCTGAGAAAGCGCAAAAAGAAGGGGAGCAAGCTCCGCCTGCGGAAGGGGAAGCAAAAGACGAGAAGAAAGTCGACGAAAATAAAATCAATGTCATGGTAGTAGTAGATGATACTACTTCTCAAAAGATGACTAAGGAGGAGTTATTTAACAAATTCTCTTCTGCAGTGAAGCAAATTGGCGAAGAAGTGGATAAAGATATTACTCCGCAATGCGCTCTCTTAACTGATATCTGGCAAAATTGTTATGATGCCAAGTACGACTTAAATCGCCTTATTTCCATGAGTGCGCCGCTGCATGACGCCGGAATGCTAGCAGCCATCAAAATTGCCGAAATTCATAAGAGCATGGTCATCAAGAAGTTTGAGAAATACATTCTCAGCTATGTCTTAGCCGGTTCATTGACGCAAGGAAAAGCTACTCCTACTTCCGATATCGACGTCTGGATTGTGATTGATGATACTGATGTCAAGAAGATGAGCAGGATCGAATTGAAAGACAAATTACGCGCGATCATCATTGGCATGGGTGCTGAAGCCGGCGAGATGACCGGCATCAAAAATAAATTGAATATCCAAGTGTATATCCTGACTGATTTCTGGGAATCACTGAAAGAAGCGAATCCTATCATTTTTACATTGCTGCGGGATGGAGTTCCTTTTTACGACCGGGGAATTTTCATGCCTTGGAAGCAGCTGCTGAGAATGGGACGGATTAAGCCGAGCAGAGAAGCGATCGACTTATTCATGAGCACCGGAGAGCAGAGCATCAGCCGAGTTAAAGGACGATTGAAAGAAATGGGCATGGAAGATACTTACTATGCTATCTTAACCCCATCACAGGCCGCGATCATGTTGTACGGTTTACCTCCACCCACACCACGAGAAACACCTGACGTGCTGGAAGAAATTTTTGTCAAGAAAGAAAAAATGCTAGAGCCGGAGTATGTCAAGATCCTGCGCACCAATGTTGATATCCGCAAAAAGATTGAACATGGCGACAAGAAAGAATTGAGCGGAACAGAATTAGACAAGCTCATCACCGATGCGGAAAAGTTCCTGAAACGAATTAAAGAATTATTTACCGAGATCGAAGCTAAGCATGATGAACGAAGCATTACCATGCTTTACGATGAAGTCATGACCATCATCAGAGATGTTCTGAAATTAGAAGGAATTGAAAAAGCGCAAGATACGCAACTGATTAAATTATTTGAAGATGAGTTAGTAAGCACCGGAAAAGTACCGGCAAGATTTTTGCGCGACCTGAATGAAATCATCGAAGCTAAACAGAAGCATGACCAGAAGAAGCTGACGAAGACCGACATTGAAAAAGCACGTAAAGGAAGCTCAGGCTTGTTTAAGTTTTTGCTGGAATACATGCAGCGCAAGCGCGGGCAGGAATTAGAACGTGCCAGAGTCAGAGTCAAGCATGGCGAGAAGTTCGGCGAAATATTGCTGCTGGACAACATTGCTTTTGTTATCCATGACTTAGATGCAAAAGAACAGCAGATCGAGAAAGCGGCTATTCGCCCTAACGGAAGTCTCGGGCCTCTAGAAAAAAGTAATGCCGAAGAGCTCGAGAAAGAATTAGCTAAAGCGAAATTTCCCAAGCGCGTCTTCATCAAAGAACCTTTGTTTGAAAATCTTAAGGAAATCTTTGGTCCTGATGTGGAAGTATTGCTGCAATATTGAGTAAAGCATATTAACTAGTTTTTATTTATTTTCCAAATATGGACTTAGACAAAAGAGAGCTTAAAAAATTTGAAAGAGAACTTTGCCTTTATTCTACGGCCGGCGCAATTTATTCTTATGGAGATGTGATTGATTTTGTGGAAGATTCAAAAGATGGGGTTGTATTAGTAGACACTTGCGGGCATGATGAAGCAGTCGGAAAAAATATGACTGCATTCCTCAGAACAGAGATTAATGGCGGCTGGGGTGTTGCAGGAGATGCTGCTGATAATCTTGAAGAACTTGGCAGAAAATTAGCTGAGTTACGTGATCCAACCATCCCTTATTGGTTGAGTGAGCAATGGTTTGATATGGTTTCTGCTCTCTATGTACAGTTTGATAAAGAAAATATTTCGTTAGCTATGGGTGGCGGATTGGGTGAAACACTCATCCTGAGAAATGACGGAAGTCTAGAGAGAATCTTGATGAAAGGAGGCACTATTGATTTGAAATATCTATCAGGACATGATCCAACTTACTGTACAACATTAGCAAAGGACGAAGTGATATTGCTACAGTCAGACGGTTTGGCAGGAAATATCAACAAGAGTATTTATCTTTTGTTCCCTGAGCCTAAAAGAAGAGAAATAAACTATGAAGCGTTTATTGATTATACCAGAGAATGCTTGGTTAACACCATTAGAGAAAACGCTCATGAACCGGTTGAGACAATAAGAGATATGATAATAAAGAGATTTTCACCTTATTTTTTACCCAAAAGCTTACGTGATGACGATGTTACCTTTGCGGTGATTAAAAAGAAATAATTTATTTCTTAATAACATACAATATCTCATTGGGAAATTCTAGAATAGTGTATTCCCATCCTAAGCGCTTACACAACCATTCCATCCAGCTTCTTCGGGGAGCAGTCATTTCCTTGCCGCTCATAGTTTTGGTGGCGAAGCTTACCACGATATATTTTGCCGGAATTCTGGTGAGCAGCTCTTCTGTTTTTTTATGTCCTTTCCCTTGATCAATGACATCGGTCATTTTCAAAAGCAAACAAAGATCTACTTTGGGAAATTCAGCAGTTTTTATATCCGCGACCAGCGCTTTTCCAGTAAAGGAAGAATTTTCTTGATGAAGTAAATGAAAATAGTGATTGATGGAAGCGATTTCTTCTTCATTAATGTCATAGGCGTAATATTTGCATTCTTTTAAATTCATATAAGGGAATGAAAAAGGATTAATGCCGGATCCAAGATCAAGTATCGTTTTCGGTTTGCCGATGAGGAAGAATATTTTAGAGTATAACTTTTCATACCAGGGCAAGCGTTCCTGGGTAGAGGAATGTGTGGAAAGAATTTGCGTGAGGAGCTGATTTCTTTTCTGTTTTGGAGCAGCCAGCAATTCCTGCACAAGTTTTTTTCTTTCGCCC